>NZ_PJBU01000084.1:0-32373 GCF_002863645.1 Psychrobacter sp. MES7-P7E
TAATCTATAAGTATTGTATTTTTTATTGAATAAAATGTGAGTATTTAATATGTCAAAAGTTTGGTTGGTTGGTGCAGGTCCAATGGCACAAGAATATGTGAAAGTTCTTAATGACATTGGTTTAGATTATTTAATAATTGGAAGAAGTGAAAGTTCTGCCAACCAAATTAGATCTATGACAGAGTCTGAAGTTATAGAGGGTGGTTATGAAAAGTTTTTGAGTAGTAACCCGGACTGTCCACAGTTCGCAATTGTATGTTTGCAAGTACACCAATTAGCAGATTGTGCAGTTGCTCTTTTACAATATGGTATAAAGAATATTTTGTTAGAGAAGCCAGCAGGAAACTCTAAAGACGAGATATTAGTATTAGCTGAACTAGAAAAGAAATACTCTGCTAATCTTTTTGTAGCTTACAACCGTCGTTTTTATAGTTCAGTATATAAGGCTAAAGAAATTATTGAGCAAGATGGCGGTTTATCGTCTTGTCATTTTGAATTTACTGAATGGTGGCATAAGATTAAAGATTTAAATAAACCAGCAGAAGTTTTTGATAAGTGGTTAATTGGTAATTCTAGCCATGTAATTGATATGGCTTTTCATTTAATTGGTAGCCCAAAAGAGATATCTTGCTATTCTTCAGGTAGTGTAGAGCATCATAACAAATCAGGTGTTTTTGTTGGTTCTGGAATATCTGAAAGTAAGGTTTTATTCAGTTATATAGCTGATTGGAGTGCACCTGGTCGATGGTCTATTGAGCTTTTGACTCCCAAGCATCGTATTGTCCTAAAGCCGCTCGAAGAGGTAAAAGTGATTAAACTAGGGACTGTGAATGAAGAAGCTGTTGTTATTGATGATGCACTAGATAAACAATTTAAGCCAGGATTGTATAAACAAACGATTGCATTCATAAACTTAGACACTACTATCTTGTGTACTATGAAAGAGCAGGCGAAAAATATCGAGACATATTATAAAATAGCGAACTACTAAGTATATGAAACAAAGAAAAGCTCTAATTATTTCTGATTTTGATTCACGAATTGCTTGGTGCAATGGATTCGCATCTAGATTAAAATTTCTTGATTTCAATATTACTTTTGTGGCGCTTAACAGTGAAGATGACTTGTCACAAAGGGTAATTAGTGACAATATTGATACATTTAAGTATGTCGAGTCCTTTAATGATTTGGATAAGGTTTTTACTGAAGAGTACGGATTAATAGTTCTTATGGTAGGTGGCGGCATGTATCTAAAGATATATGACGTCTTCAAGAAATGCTATCAAGGTGCTATATATAGACCAGTAATTATTAGTGGGTTTAATGGTATTGAAGATATCGCAGATCCACAAGGTATTTTGGTCAGATCTATGTCTGACTATATTTGTATTAATAGTTTGAGCTTCTTTGAATATGCACAAGATTTATTTAATAAGTATTTGCTAGATGCTCAGCTAGTAAGAACAGGTTTTATTAGAGACTATTGGAACAAGTATACTCTCGATAAACCGGATAGTATTAGAAAGGTAATGTTAGTATTGCAGCCGGGAATTCTAGATCACCCTAAACAATTAAACTATTTAGGTGATAAAATAAGACAGTATCATGAACGCCATCCTGATCGAGAGATAATAATAAAGGCTAGAGGAAGAAAAGACATACCGCATGTTAACTCTGCAGTTGAAAAAGATTTTTACATGGATTTTTGGCATAAAGTAGCTTCAAAAATAGGGTCAAGAGTTACCGTATGTTACGAGGAAACTGAAACTATACTTGATGAAATGGATGTCGTAATTAGCTTTACTTCGGCAGTGTTGATTGAGGCATTAGTCCTGAATAAAAAAGTTGCTGCACTTTCAGATTACGGTATATCAAAGAGTATAGGTAACTTATTTTTAATTGATAGCGACCTGCTGATACCATTTGAAGAAGTGCTACAAGATAACTTCCCTAAAGTTAATAGTAAATGGAAAGATGTATGGTGTTTATTTGAACCGAATCTGTTAGATACTTTAATTATAGATAGCTATCGCTTGTATGAAATGCAGAGCACTAAAGGTAAACTTCCTTTGAAAGTTGGCTTTTATGATGAAAAAACACATCCATATTTATTTTTATTCAAAAATGAAGATCCTAAAGATGTGGTGTCTTCAATCTCTGCTTTTAAGAAATTTAAAAACAAAATAAAATGGCTAAAAAAATATAAGGAAAGTAATAATGGGTCAGATTATTGGAGGCTATTCTAATCTATTAGGTATGCTTTATAGGCAATTAGAAAATTTATATGGGTTAGATGAAGAAGAGCGAGAAGTTATTGATAATAAATTGACAGAGAGTACTGATTTAATTTTTAATCACTTCTCAAGAGTTAAAAATAAGTATTTTTCTAGTGATTGTGGCGCGATATTAGATCCTCTCAATTCTACACAGTATTGTATACTCTTGTATAAACTATCTAAGATGGTGCATCAGAAACAATTAGCAGATAAGCTTTATCTTTTAAATAAAGTACTTAACAGTTGTGATATTTATCATGGCATAGATTTGCCTCAGTTTTTTCTTCCAGAACATCCTGTTGGTACTGTCTTAGGAAGAGCAAAATATAGCGATTATTTTGTGTTCCAGCAGAACTGTACAGTAGGTGGTAATAGAGGGATTTATCCGACTATTGGTTCTCATGTTTGGATGTTTGCAAACACGTCCATAATAGGCAATTGCCAAATAGGTAGCAATGTTTACGTAGCCGCAGGTACGCAAATTAAAGATGAAAATATTCCCGATAATTCATTGGTTTTTGGTTCTTCACCGAATTTGATTATTAAGCAAAGGACAACAGATTATTTTGAAAAAAGAAGTCCTTTTAGGTTGTAGCAGTGTTTGAAAGTACATAATGTACTTTTGTAAGAACATAGTATATTTTAGCAAGTGAATATTTTTGAACCTTTCTGTTTTTTAGTATCCATTCATAATAAAATGGTCGCCCTAGTGCAGTAACATTTTTACCTCTCAACAGTGCCTCAAGTCCACCTAATGATGTAACGGTATAAACGTGGTCTATTGTTTCCAAGGCATCAACCAAATGAATCGATTGAGTTAGAATAAGACAATCCAACTCAGTAAGCGTACTGATGACAGAGGGATCGTTAAGTGTCATCGGATGTGGCTTAATAATAATTTGTGCTTCAGGATTTTCTTCAATTGCTCTATTGACTACGTCAAGTAGAGTAATGCCAACACCACCACCGTATTTCAATGAATCATCATGAGGTACTTGTCCCAATATCAATATACGCTTTTTATTCTTAATGCCATATATTAAATCTATATCGATATAGGGCTGATGATTATATTTACTAACTCGATGCGTGACATAATAGTCAAGCATTTCTTGTGCCAGTACATCATCATAGCCATCTTGCTCAAAATCAAAATTGACCATTAAATCTGTAAGATCATTAGGGCGTGTGGTATCGAAATAAGGTGCTTGGCTATCTATCACAATAGATAAAGGCGGTGAGCCATTTTCATCGTTTGGACTGGAACGGATAAAGCCATCTTCTAAAAAGAAAATATCTAAATTTTGCTCTCGTGCATATTCAATGAAGTATGCAGGAGCTTTATATCCCCAAATATATATAACTGGATTGGTATTCTGAATGAACGGCTTAAGTAATAGATTGAAATAGCGTTCACTAAAATGTCTTTGTATTTGGTAGTGCTTATGCTCGAAAACCCAGTCACCAACTATGTTTTGCCATGGCATCATCCCAATGACGAGAGCTAAGCGTTGCTTCGACTTACGATAATGCAAATAGTGTTGGCAATAGGCATTTATAATTGGACGGATATAGTATTTAATGTTCATAAGCTAAGGCGCGTCTTTGCTAATGTGAGATGGTTCTATCAAGGCAAACTCTTGCCGCATCGTTTTAAATAGATATATTGGATAACAACTGATTTGATTATATTGTGACTGTTCATTTTAGCAGCTTATTAGTTGATTAACGATGATTGCTAATACTTCTTATGCGATAATCTTACGGCTTATAAGTAGACGAATCGAGAATAGTAAATTTAGTCCAGCTATTTTATAGAGAAGAAATTATATGAATTTATGTGTGTTAGGTAGTGGAACTATGGGAAGAGGCATAGTGGCATTTTTTGCGCAAATGCCATTTGTTGGTCATGTTTATTGGTGGGGTAGGCAAGATGGTGAAATTGCCAATCAAATCAAAATATTACGACAAGATTTGTTAAGACAGTGTAAAAGAAAGAGCTTTACTGAAGAACAAACCCAAATGATTATTGAGAAAGTGACCATTACACATGATGTTGAAGATTTGAGTGGCGGTGATTTTTATATTGAGGCTGTTGCTGAAAATTTAGAAATCAAGAAAAAAGTGTTATCAAGTTTGAACGGAGTGTTACCAGTTGATGTGATAGTTGCAAGTAATACTTCATCTATATCAATTACTGAGCTTTCTATGTGTTTAAGTCGGCCTGAACAATTTATTGGTATGCATCTCTTTAATCCTATATCTGTTATGAAGTTAGTAGAATTAGTTGTTGGTTTAACAACCTCAAATGAAACATTAGAAAAAGCAAAGAAAATAGTTACGGATTTGGAAAAGTCTTTTGTAGTGGTGAATGATTCACCTGGTTTCATCGTTAATAGAATGTTAATACCATTAATTAATGAAGCAATAGCTATATACTCTGAAGGTGTGGCGCTCAAAGAAGATATTGATGCTGCAATGAAATTAGGAGCAAACCATCCTATTGGACCAATAGCACTGGCTGATTTGATTGGCACTGATGTTTGTCTATTTATCATGGAAACCTTACATCAAGAAACAGGTGACCCTAAATATCGTGCTCATCCTCTATTAAGGCAATATGTTCGTGCTGGTCGTTTAGGTAGAAAAGTACGCCGAGGATTCTATGAATACTAAACCTGACTTCGAACTGGTGGATATCGATAGTAGCTCTGAATTGAAACCTTATTTCGATTTAATAGCAGAGTTATTTTTGGAGTCTTTTGGCAAGTCTTTATCAAGTGAGTTGTGGAATTGGGCTTATCAGATAAACCCTTTTGGTGATCCGATTGTTTCTATGGCTTTTGATGGTGATAAGTTAGTGGGTCATTATGCTGTGATTCCCATGGATTTACATAGCAAGGACAAGGAAATTAAAGGATACCTGTCTATGACAACAATGGTTTCCATCGATTTCAGACGGCATCAACTGTTCAGAGTTTTAGCTGAAAGAGTGTATAGTCGAATTGAAAATCGAAATGAGCCAGCTGTTGTATTTGGTTTTCCCAATAATCAATCTGCACCTGGTTTTGTAAAAAGACTAAAGTGGGAGATAAGCGATAGCTTTCATGTGGTGGCGTTGCAACCGACTGATATAGATCAAGCGCAATATTTGTTAGAACAGTCAAATGATTCAGGATATCATTTAGACTTGGAAAATAAAATAATAGCTAATTGGCGTAGTAATAAGCCACATCAGACTTGGAAAATTTGTAATGGTTTAGGTATAAAACAACATGCTGATGGCTACGATCTTATGTATATTAGTGCCAATGTAGATTTATCTAGACTCACTTTACCTAGTAAGATACATGCGATTATGCCCATAACCAAAAACGAGGCTCTTGAGCTAGATTGGGATATAAGCTTCCCATATCGTTTTGGCTACCGTCTATTTAATACTCAGCAACATCCAAAATTTTTCGTCCAAATGTGTATGTCAGATGTTTTTTAATAGTCTGTATACATAGCCCTATTGTGATTGTCGTTAGATACCCTTAGAGGGTATTCTAATTAATAAGCTATTAGGCTTGTTAAGTCTAAGGTCAAAATTAATTCAAATAAATTAAGGCGTTCCAGAATTATAGATGTATCTAGAATATTGGTATAAACAATGTGGTGATTATTATGATTTTATCAATCAACAGGTACGAATGAAAACTATTGGATTATTTCATGAGTAAAAAAATATTAGTTACTGGCGGTGCTGGATATATCGGTTCCCATACTTGTATAGCACTACACGAAGCAGGCTATGATATTGTTGTATACGATAACTTATCTAATAGTAGCCGTGAAGCGATTAACCGTGTCTCTACTCTTATTGGACAGACAATTGAGTTTATCGAAGGGGATGTTCGAGATGATGAGTTACTCAGAGAGGTCTTTGCTTCACACGAATTCTTTGGCGTGATTCACTTTGCTGGGTTAAAAGCAGTTGGAGAGTCAGTAGCAAAACCATTGCTGTATTATAATAATAATGTCAGCGGTACCATTACCTTATTAGAAGTTATGGCAGAGTATAGCGTTAAGAATTTAGTTTTTTCATCATCTGCCACTGTCTATGGTGATCCTGAATCCTTACCCATCGATGAGAGCTCTGAGCGTTCTTGTACCAATCCTTATGGTCAGAGCAAGCTGACAGTTGAACATATATTAGAAGACTTAGCTGTGTCTGATGGCAGCTGGAACCTGATTGCTCTCAGATACTTTAATCCAGTAGGGGCACATCCATCAGGACAGATTGGCGAAGACCCTAATGACATTCCTAATAATTTGATGCCTTATATTTCCCAAGTGGCCGTCGGCAAACTTAATAAGCTCAGTATCTTTGGTAATGATTACCCTACTGTCGATGGAACAGGTGTCCGTGACTTTATTCATGTTACTGACTTAGCTCAAGGTCATGTGACTGCCCTCGGTTATTTAGAGGAACAAACCAGACCAAGTGAAGATGGTACGGCGCAAAACTCAGTAGGCTTTTTACCTATTAACTTAGGTACTGGCAAAGGTACATCTGTATTAGAATTGGTATCTGCATTTTCTGATGTATCTGGTCAGAGCATTCCTTATCAGTTTGTAGAACGTCGTGCAGGGGATATCGCCAGTTGCTATGCCAGTGCCGATAAAGCGAAAACCCTGTTAGGGTGGCAAGCTGAATTATCGATTGCTGATATGTGTCGAGATACATGGCGTTGGCAGAGCATGAACCCGAATGGATACAATGTATCTTGATACTTGTTAAGCTATCATCGTTTATCTACTACCTTATCCTCACTTAACTTTTGAAACAGTCTTATTTATATGAAAAAAATCATTCACGCCGTTATTCCTGTCGCAGGCTTTGGTACACGTATGCTGCCATTGTCAAAATCTGTGCCAAAAGAGTTGTTGCCGCTTGGCAATCGCCCTGCTATCCATTACGTGGTCGAAGAGGCAGTCGCTGCCGGTATTAAACATATTGTCTTGGTCGGTCATGCGCAAAAGAGCGCAATTGAAAACTATTTTGATATCAATGTTGAATTAGATAGCCAACTCCGTCACAAAGGAAAAGATGAACTGGCTGATAGCTTAAATTGGTTGCCAGAAGATGTAACTGTGTCGATGATACGTCAAGGTAAGGCTTTAGGTTTGGGGCACGCGGTACTGGCAGCGCGTCCAATCATTGGTAAGCATGACTTTGCTGTATTGTTGCCTGATGTTGTGCTTGATCCTTTTACTACTGATATGTCAGCTGATAATTTGGCCTTTATGCTAGATGCATTTGCTACAGATGGTCACTCACAGATATTGGTCGATCAAGTAGCGGATGAAGACGTACATAAATATGGTATTGCTCAGCTAGATGAAAAATTCAACGATACTGATGACATTAACGAAGAAGTGAATATTAATGCTAGCTTTAAAGTGTCTAGTTTTGTAGAAAAGCCCAACTTAGCTGATGCTCCTTCCAATCTGGCTGTGGTAGGGCGCTATGTATTTAGCAACCATATTTTTGATTACTTAGCCAATACTAAAGCATCTGTCGGTGGTGAGATTCAGCTGACGGATGCGATTGACGCGCTCATTAGTGAGTATGGTGTCCATGTCACAACTATGCGCGGTAATAGCTACGATGCAGGCGATATGCGCTCGTATATGCAGGCATTCATCTACTTTGCCAAGCATCAATTAGCAGATGATGAATAGCTGATGGAAGAGATAAAGGGCGATAAGGCATATAGCAGTGCTCGACATTCTAAATACTGGCAGCAACTACAGACGCTTGCAAAGCACCCGTGGTCGCTTGCACAGTTATTTGCGCAAGATGATAAGCGTGCCAAGCATTTTAGCGTGCAGGCTGGTGCGCTGTATATGGATTTTAGTAAGCAGCGTATTGATCAGACAGTATTGTCTAACTTACTGAGTTTGGCTGACAGTTGTGAGCTAGATGCTCGTATTGATTCGTTACTACAAGGGGCGATGGTAAATACCAGCGAGCAGCGAGCAGCATTGCATACGGCGCTCCGCCTGCCAGAGACAGCGACATTACAAGTCAATGGACAAAATATTGTCACTGATGTACATCATAGTTTGTCACAAGTAGCACGCCTCTCAGAGCGCGTACGTAACGGTACGTGGCGCGGATTTTCGGGCAAGGCAATTACAGATGTTGTCAATATCGGGGTTGGTGGTTCTGATCTTGGCCCACTCATGGCAACTACGGCGCTTGATGAATGGGCGGATACCAGTATTAAGGTGCATTTTGTCTCCAATATGGACGGTACGCAGCTTGATAATTTGCTCAAGCATTTAAATCCTGAGACCACACTATTTATTATCTCTTCCAAATCCTTTGGTACGGTTGATACTTTATCGAATGCTAAGACGGCATTATCTTGGCTACTTGCGACGGCAAAACTCCGTGCAGGTACAGAAGATAGTGTATTGCGTCGACACTTTATCGGCATCTCAGCCAATAGTGAAAAAATGAGTGCTTGGGGAATTCATCCTGAGCATCAGTTGCAGCTTTGGGAATGGGTCGGCGGTCGCTTCTCTCTATGGTCGGCGATAGGCCTTGCCATTGCTATTCGTATCGGTATGAATGGCTTTAAGGCTCTATTAAGCGGTGCTCATAGTATGGATGAGCATTTTGCACAGGCGGACTTTGCCGACAATTTACCCGTACTGCTAGGCTTGCTGGCTGTTTGGAATAGTACTTTTTTACAAGTAAATGCTCATACCGTATTGCCTTATGATGGCAGGCTAGGCTATTTGCCGAGTTATCTTACTCAGCTAGAGATGGAGAGTAATGGTAAGTCTGTTACTCGAAATGGGGATCATATTGACTATGATACGTGTCCAATTCTATGGGGTGAAATCGGCTCAAATGCGCAGCATGCATTCTATCAGCTGCTACACCAAGGCACGCAGCAGGTTTCCTGTGACTTTATCGCTTGTGTACGTCGCTATAGTGATGAAGCACAAAACTCATCATTGCAACAACAGCACGAGTTGTCTCTAGCCAATTGTCTGGCGCAAAGTCGAGTATTGGCATTTGGCAATGCTGCTGTAACAGATCTTGTCGATCCACAGACAGTATCTCATGCGGATAAATATAAGTACTACCGTGGTAACCAACCGTCAACCACATTATTGATTGATGAGCTGACGCCGCATAGCTTAGGCGCATTGATAGCGCTCTACGAGCATAAGGTCTATGTTATGGCCAGTATCTGGGATATCAATCCTTTTGATCAATGGGGCGTTGAGATGGGCAAGCAAATGGCAGACTCCGTACATCAGGCTATGCAGCATATCCAGAAAGACTCTCAAGGTCTATTCGATACATCTACTGACCAATTACTACAGCGTATCAAACAGCTGTCTTAGTAGTATTGATACGTCAATAATATAGGAAAGCACGCTCATGGAGACGGCTCTAGATGGTAGCCATATGAATACATATAACAATAAATCTGAACCAAACCAGTTATCCGATTCTACAGTTTGTGTGCTTATTGGTCACAGCATAGAGGCGATTACCAGCGCAGTGGTGCTGGCAAGTCTCGGTCAGTGTGTACATCTTTACGCAGACAAGGCGCTACTGACTCAGCAGATACAGCAATATGGTTTTGAGCATCACTTGCAAGCCCTATGGCAAATGTATGAGCAGCAGCAGGTTATTACTAGTAAGGAATTACCAGTTAGTGCCGATATGCTAATAAAAGGCTATGAAGCAGCTGGTCATAACGAAACTGATGTTCAAAGTACGGTGACGCTTTATTGGTTGTTTTTAGACAGTGTCAAGCTAGCATGGACAGAAGACAGTTGGATTACCGCGTTTAATCAAAGCTATCAGCAGGCAATCTCTGTGGTTATGAGTGGCATTGAGCAATTAGGCCATGTAGCAGAATTGGCTCAACGTTTGCAACGTGCTTGGGTCTATTATGTGCCATTTGTATTCTTACAAGATGGCGATGCTTATAGCTCGATGTTGAACCCTTCATTATGGCTACTGGGTGAAAAGACAGCAAGTAGCAGCCAGCACTTGAATGTACTGAAGCTTTTAATGCAGCATGCACGCGCTACTCATCATGCGGATATCGCAACGATAGAGTTTGCCCGTAGTAGCATCATGGCGATGCTAGCAACCAGAGTAAGCTTTATGAATGAGATGTCACGTTTGGCTGATAGTCAAAATGTCGATATCAGTCAAGTCAGTCGCATTATGGGATTGGATGAGCGGGTAGGCAGCAGTTATCTAAAAGCAGGGTGGGGGTTCGGTGGTAATACTTTGCCCACTGAGCTGGCTAAATTGCAACAATCAAGCCGTACACACAGTTTGGATATGCCTTTATTGCAATCTATTATGCATATTAATGAAGATCAGAAAGAGCTGATATTCCGTAAATTTTGGCAATATTTTGATGGCTTTATCGATAATAAAACCGTCATGATTTGGGGCGGTAGTTATAAGTCAGGCTCAGGACGTACTGCTGGCTCAGCTATCCATCCGTTATTAGCATTACTGTGGTCTTATAATATTCGCACACTGGTTTATAGCGATAAGGCACAGCATGAACTTGCCGAGCTTTATCAGCAACAACCTTTGCTTGAGCTGATTGCTAGTCCTTATCAACAGCTTTGCGATACTCATGCTGTTTTTATCGTTAGTTGGTCACCGCGAGATCAATTAGATATTGGCAAAATTAATCAACAAGCCATGCCCGTATTTGATGCGCAAAATGTACTGACACGCTCGCAAATTAATAGCTTAGTAGGTGATTATATGGGTATTGGTCGAACTAAATAGTTTGATTTAAGGTTTTCTGTGTATAGAAAAAAGGCTCGCTAATACTCATTAGCGAGCCTTTTTCGACTGCAAATCAGAATTATTTTTTACTGGGTTAATGACTTTATGCTGGTACAGCACCTTGAGTTGCTAGCCACTGCTCTATCTCTTGAGTTTTAGCAGCCAGTAACGGTTGGTCGCCGCGACTTTCGATATTTAATCTGATAAGTGGCTCGGTATTCGATGCTCGCAAATTAAAGCGCCACTCTCCAAAGTTAAGACTTAAACCATCAAGTGTTGATTTAACTGGTTGCTCGTTGCTGAATTTATCTTCAATTGCGCTAATAATTGTTGTTGCATCGTGAGTGATGAGGTGAAAGTTTAGCTCGCCTGAGCTGGGATAGGCGGCAATATAGCCTGTGACCAAATCGGATAGTGTTTTACCAGTGATAGACAATAGCTCAATGGTCAATAACCATGGAATCATACCACTATCGCAATAGAAGAAATCACGGAAATAATGATGCGCAGACATTTCACCACCATATACAGCACCTGAGTCCCGCATGACTTGCTTGATAAATGAATGTCCAGATTTACTAATGACAGCCTTACCATTATGTTCATCTATCACTGCTTCGGTATTATAAATTACCCGTGGATCATAGACAATTGACTCGCTTGGGTATTTATTCAAAAATGCTTGAGCGAGCATACCGACGATGTAGCTACCATCAATAAATTCGCCACGTTCATCGAATAGGAAGCAGCGATCAAAGTCACCATCAAAAGCAATGCCAAGATCCGCGTTGTTTGCCAAAACGGCTTGCTGGGTAGCCACTCTATTGGCTTCAATCATTGGATTGGGGATGCCATTGGGGAAGCTACCATCTGGTGTATGATGCAATTTAATCACTTCAATCGGTGCGCCAGCTTGTAAAAGTTTTTCAATCAACAAATCGACCACAGGACCTGCGCTACCATTGCCTGAATTAACGACCAGTTTGAGTGGTTTTAGTTTATCAGTATCGATAAAAGTCATAACATGATCGATATACGCGCTTTTATCCGTCAATAACTGCAATTTTCCTGATTGATTATCCGTAGTGAACTGCCCAGATTCTGCCAGTGCTTGAATCTCTGCCAGCCCATCATCGGCACTGATTGGTTTTGAATATTCTTTAACCAGTTTTAGGCCATTATAGTTGATAGGATTGTGACTGGCAGTCACTTCGATACCACCTAACGCCTGATAGTGACTGGTAGCAAAATATACTTCTTCAGTACCACTCATGCCCAAATCAATAACATCAACGCCTGCATCAACGATGCCTTTGATAGCGGCTTGTTTTAATTGCTCACTAGAGTGGCGAATATCACTACCGATAACGATAGCAGGTTTTAGAGTTGCTATATCATCGGCTTGGGTTTGAGCTGCTGCCTGATAACGCTGATACAAAATCTGTGCGAACGCGCGCCCGATACGGTAGGAAATCTCTTCATCGAGATTGACCCCAAGCTCACCCCGAATGTCATAGGCTTTAAATGAGCTGATAGTAATAGGGTCGAATGTCGCAGCTGGTTGATAGCTGGTGGTCGCAGAAGTGGACATAATGATAAAGTTCCTCGCGCATGAGCAGTGGTAAAATGAAGAGGTTAGTAGCACAATTATAAGCCAAGCTGTGTTCAATGATACACTAACTATTAGACGAATCATCAAACAACATATAAAACGATAAGAGCCGCCCTTATGAGTATCTCAGACAATAAAATTACCGTGCCTAAGCCTGTACAAGGAACGCCAGACGCCACTGGCCAGCTTGATGATTTGTTAGCGTTGATGGCACGACTAAGAACAGACTGTCCGTGGGACAAAAAGCAAACCAACCATAGCCTTATTCCGTATGCCATCGAAGAGGCTTATGAGCTAGGTGAAGCGGTACAAAGCGAAGATGATGAAGACATCAAAGGTGAGCTTGGCGATGTGCTGCTGCAAGTGGTATTTCATTGTCAGATGTATGCGGAGCAAGGGCGCTTTGATATGAGTGATGTTATCAGCACTTTGCAAGATAAGCTGGTTCGTCGTCATCCGCATGTGTTTGAAGCCGAAACGCTCAAAGACGATGCAGCAGTAAAAGTACGTTGGGACGAAATCAAGCTCGAGGAACAGCAGGCACGCGAAGCACGTGGTAAATCAAAGCGTCGCTTAGATCAAGTCAAAGCGGGTAGCGCATTGATGCAAGCGCAAGATGTACAAAAGCAAGCGTCAAATTTGGGTTTTGATTGGGAAGGTATTACAGGGGCAGTGGATAAGCTAGATGAAGAGATTGCTGAGCTAAAACATGAGCTAACAGATAAGTCTACAACTGAGGTCAAAGCAAATATCAGAGAAGTCGAAAAGGAATTAGGCGACTGTATGTTTGCGCTAGTCAATGTCGCACGTAAACTAAACCTTGATGCAGAGACAGCAACCTTAACCTGCGTACACAAGTTTAAATCTCGCTTTGGTTATATTGAGAAGCAACTAGAACTCGCTGGCAAGCAGTTAGAGGACAGCGACTTAACTGAAATGGATGCACTGTGGGAAGCGGCGAAACAACATGAACGCTCATCGTAAATTTTCATTTGCCAGCTTACTGACGACCACCGCTTTTAGTCTCCTATTGTCTGTGGTCGCACTCAGTAATGCGAATGCAGACCCTTGTTTTGACGACCCTAAACGTGCTTATGAGTATTTGATCGCGAAAGAAACAGCTGTTACACAAGCGCGTGAGCAGAAAGTTATCAATATCAATCGAGCCAATGAAGGCGAGCTGGTTTCGTTAGATGGTATCGGTAGCAGTAAAGCGCAGGCGATAATTTTATATCGTGATATGTTTGGCGATTTTAAGACAGTGGATGAGTTAGCAAAAGTGAAAGGTATCGGTGCAAAAACGGTCGAGAAAAACCAAAGACGTTTAAGCGTGCGCGATTAATGAGGGTGTTTTGCATTAATTAACCCCAATATTGACAAAATAGCATGTAAGTAAATGTCATAACACCCCCAGTAGGTCCAAAATTTGTTAAACTAGCGGGTACATCCGCCTGATAAACGCTGTGTTATTCAGGGGTAGTTAAAGAATACCGGCGAGGAGTAGATGCATGGCCGAGCGTGCCGCCAAGCAGTTAGAACTGAACAAATCTGAATTACCCAATTCCATTACTGAAGTGATTGCCACATTGACCCGTGCTGGGTTTGATGCGTATATCGTCGGTGGTGGTGTGCGCGATACTTTACTAGGTCTGCGCCCGAAAGACTTTGATGCCGTCACCGATGCCAAGCCGCATGAGATTAAAGATGTCTTTGGCAAGCGCTGCCGCATTATTGGTCGCCGCTTCCAGTTAGCGCATGTATATTCAGGTCGCGAGTTGATCGAAGTTGCTACTTTCCGTGGTCCACCAACCAGTGATGCCAATACCAATCAAGACGGTATGATTCTGCGCGACAATGTTTGGGGCGATATCCAACAAGATTTCTCCCGTCGCGATTTCTCTATTAATGCGCTTTATTATCAACCGCTCAAAGGCATCGTCCATGATTTCTGCGGCGCGCTTGATGATATTGATAACAGAATCATTCGTCTATTGGGCAATGCGCCAGTACGTATCGAAGAAGATCCTGTGCGCTTGTTACGTGCCTTACGTTTCAAAGCCAAGTTGGGTTTTGAGTTTGATGAAGCGTTGTCTGCTCAATTCAATGATGGGAACTGGGCGCTACTTGAGCAAATATCACCGCATCGTCTCTATGATGAAACGCAAAAGATGTTTACCGGTGGCTATCTAGTACCTCTATTGCCATTATTGTTTGAATCAGGTGCGATTGATAGTCTCATTATCTATCCACCGTCTGAGCCAAGTGCTTTAGTCAATCAGGTAGCTATCAATACCGATAAGCGTATTGCAGCGGGCAAGAGTATCAACCCTGCGTTCTTCTATGCTGCCTTACTGTGGGAAAATTACCTACATCAATTAGCAAAAGCTAAGAAACGTAATATGCCGTTTGCCGAAGCGCAAATGCATGCGGCTGGCAAAGTCATCGACCGTCAGCGTATCAAAACCGCTATTCCGAAATTTGCTGAGCAATTCATTCGAGATATCTGGATATTGCAGCCAAAACTTGCAGCCCCACGTAGCAAACAGATCGTTCAGCTATCAGAGCATCCGCGTTTCCGTGCGGGCTTTGACTTTTTATTATTACGTGAGCAGTGCGGCGATGCAGAGCATCCGCTATCAGAGTCAACCAACGATATGGGTGACTGGTGGCAGACGTATCAAACCTTGTCTGAACAAGAGCAGCAGCAAGCGATTGATGAATTTGACGAAAATATTCGCCGAGGTGCTTATAAAAAAGGGCAACGTGGTCGCGGACGTAATCGTCAAGAATCAAAAACACAGACTACTGATAATGCAGCACCCAATCAGAACAGTACAAAGCAAAACAAAGCCGATGACCGTGCTGAAAAAGGTAGAAATGACCAAACAATGGTAAATGATTCGTCAAATATTCCAGCCCGTCGCCGCCGCGCTGCAAGTCAATCTAAAGCTGGTCGCACTGACAGTGGTAGACATAACGTGCAGCAAGTAGAGCAAGATAATAACGAGCTTGCTCAGCTACAGCAGTTGTCTCTTGCTAGTAACAAGCAATCGGCAAATCAACAGGTAAAGCCTAAGCCGTTATTTGTTATAGAGCACGAGAACGTTGTGCCACCTTTACAGAAGCAACTGTCAGCTGATAATGCGTCGAAACGTAGTAAAGCACCTGTGCGAAAGCCAGCATCAACCAATCAAGATGCACCAAAGCAAGCGGTTAAGTCTGAACGCTCAAATAACGTTCAGCCGTCTAATACTAATCAGCCAGAAGCTCAAGCTTCAGCTAGTCAGGCTAGACCAGCTCGCTCGATTGCAAGATCACCTGCGCTAGTCAGTATGAACAACGAACCTATCCCGCATAAGCGTCGCCGTCGTCAACCTACTGTAGATAGTACAAGCAATATCGAAGTACAAGGCAGTAACGTTGCGAAGGACAGTAATGACAACGCACAGCCAGCAGCAAAGTATGCGAAAAAAGCGCCTAAACCTGCAGTTGAATCAACTGCTAAAAGCGATACTAAAAGTGTAAAGGAAGTAGGTAGCAAGGCAGTAGATAGCAAAGACGCGGCAAAAACCGCTGCACCTGCGAGAGCCAAAAAATCGGTGAAAGCAACTACTGCAAAGGCTACTAAAGCGAAGCAAGATATGAGTGATCAGATGCCTGCTGTGAAAGTCACTGATAACAAAGGCCCTGTACCATCGAAGCGCCGCCGCCGTCAGCCTAGTACCGAAAGCGCATAATATGGATAATAGTACAGATAATAGTAACTGGGTTACCTGTTATGTGGGCTTGGGTAGCAACCTCGCTAATGAGCTAGGTTCACCTACCGATCACTTGCAGCAGGCGCTTGCAATGATGCAATCACATGAGCAGGTACGTGAGGTAAGTGTCTCTTCTTTTTACGCTTCAGCACCGATGGGTCCGCAAGATCAGCCGGATTTTGTTAATGCAGTAGCTGGTTTTGAGACAACGTTTCCCCCTTATGAGCTGCTTGCTTTTTGTCAGCAGTTAGAGAGTATGGCCAAGCGGGCACGTTTGCGCCGTTGGGGTGAACGTAGTCTGGACGTTGATATTTTGCTATACGGCGAGACACAGATTATTGATCCAATACTGACAATACCGCACGCTGGTTTAAGTGAGCGCAATTTTGTCTTAATACCACTGCGAGAGTTGGCACCAAACTTAACCATCGCCGGTAAGTCGATAGGTGACTATTCCCAAAGTCGTGATTGGACAGGTTTAACATTACTATCAAGCGATTGATTATAAGTAAATGATGCTGAGTGATAGAAGATTGGTCTAAAACATCTCGATCATAGCTAGAATAGTAGCAGTATTGATAATCAAAGGCATTGCAGATTAATTGAGGGTCATATGACGACATTATCTACTCTAAATAAGTTTAAAAAAGACGGCACCAAGTTCACGTGCTTGACCTGTTATGACTCGATGTTTGCACGAATGATGGAAAAAGCCGAGATTGATACGATTTTAATTGGCGATAGCTTGGGCATGGTTGTACAAGGCCATGACTCAACACTACCTGTGACAGTCAACGATATGGCTTATCACACTGCCAATATTGCTCGTAGCAACAAACACGCGTTGATATTGGCTGACCTGCCGTTTATGAGTTATGTGACACTACCAGAAGCCGTCGCCAATAGCCGCACATTAATGCAAGCAGGGGCGCATGTCATAAAAATCGAAGGTGGTAGCGAGCTGTGTGAATTGGTAACGACCTTGGCGCAAGCAGGTACACCAACTTGTGTGCATCTTGGTTTGACTCCGCAATCAGTCAACGTATTTGGCGGTTATAAAATTCAAGGTCGCGGTGATGAGGCGGCTAATAAACTGCTTGCCGATGCCAAAGCAGTCGTCGATGCTGGTGCTGCATTACTAGTACTAGAATGTGTTCCAGCCGCGCTTGCAAAAGCCGTTACTGAAGCTGTTGCCGTGCCAGTTATTGGTATTGGTGCTGGAGCCGATACTGATGGTCAGGTACTGGTGATGCATGACATGCTAGGTATGGCGCATGGCCGAGTGCCACGTTTTGTCCATGACTTTTTAACTGATGAGCGTAATAGCGCACACAGTATCGAAGGTGCTTTTGCGCTCTATCAGCAGTCAGTACGCGAAGGTAGTTTCCCGACTGAGCAGCAACAATTTAGCTGATTTTGACGTTATTAAAGTTATTTACGCTATTGAACAACAGAACGTTTGAATAGAAGAAAAGTAATCATGTCTCCAATTATTTATCATGATATCTCGTCACTACGTGAAGCGCTTCAGCCTTATCGTGGTCAGCAAAGTGACAAACAAGGCCGTCAGCAGCGCATTGCGTTAGTACCAACGATGGGTAATCTGCATGACGGTCATCTTGAGCTAGTAAAGATTGCCAAACAGCATGCAGATGTAGTGGTGGTCAGTATCTTCGTTAACCCCACTCAGTTTGGCGTTGGGGAAGATTTTGACAGCTATCCGCGTACACTAGATGCAGATGTGGCTAAGCTTGCGACAGTGAATGCAGATTACGTATTTGCACCTAGTATTGATGCAATGTATCCAGTATTACCACCACCTACTGCTGTATTAGCTGGTGCTGTTGCCAATCAGTTATGTGGTCAATCACGTCCTGGACACTTTGATGGTGTTGGTATTGTTGTCGCTAAACTATTCAATATCTTACAACCAGATGTGGCAGTATTTGGACAAAAAGACTATCAGCAGCTTGCTATTATTAAGCAGTTGGTACGTGACTTGAGTTATCCTATTAATATCATTGGTGCGCCTATTGTTCGTGCTGATGATGGCTTAGCGCTATCATCTCGTAATCAATACTTAAGTGCAAATGAGCGTCAAGTTGCCCCTGTATTACATCAAGCATTGCAAGAATTAGCGCAGAGTTTGAAAAGTACGGCTCTTAGTCAGCAAGCATTTGATAAGCTATTAGTAGATACGCGGACACGTATTAGTGACGCAGGTTTTATTATTGATTATCTGGAAGTAAAGACTGAGGAGTTAGGTTCTGTCGTAAGTGACTCTAAAACCTTTAATACAGAGAACAAAAACATCGTTATTTTAGTTGCAGCATGGCTAGGAAAGGCGCGTTTGTTAGACAATCAATTGGTAGTGGTAAATTAGCTTTTATGACGTAGCAGTAGACTAGATACAATAGACTTGGATGAGTAGATCATGGGTGTAAGTCAGGATCAAAATAGTAATGCGGCAGCAACGATAGCGGATCAGACGTCTACGAATAAGCTCAGTATACTGGTGGTCTCAGGGCGTTCAGGATCTGGTAAAACCTCAGTATTGAATATCTTAGAAGATCTAGGCTATTACTCTATTGATAATCTGCCGCTGTCTTTGTTACCTAATGCCGCTCATAAACTGGTCAATGAAAGCGGCATTCATCGTATTGCGCTGGGTGTCGATATTCGAACGCCACGTGCTGATTTATCTAACTTTGCAGTAACGTATGCTTCTCTCAAGGAAACTTATGGGTCTCATGCGGTACAAATTTTATATGTGACTGCACAAGAGAGTACGCTGATAGCCCGTTTCAATGCGACACGCCGTGTACATCCGCTAATGTCTCAAGATATTGATAGTGACAATGCTAAGCATATTGCCTTTAATTTACCTGCTGCTATCAAAAAAGAAGTTGAGCTATTAGAGCCAATTGCTGGTCATGCTGATATTAGGATTGATACCAGTAGCCTAAATATTCATCAGTTAAAAGACAGCTTGCGTGAACACATAGGCATGGACAATCAGATTGTCATCAATCTACTGTCTTTCGGTTTTAAATACGGTAGCCCTATCGATGCTGACTTTGTATTCGATGTTAGAATTTTACCGAATCCGCATTGGAACCCTGAGTTACGTGACTCGACAGGATTGGATACCGAAGTAGGCGCATTCTTCTCAGATTATCCAGAAGTAGCAGAAATGATGAATGACATTGATAAGTTTTTAACTCGTTGGCTACCAGAGTTTTTGCACAATAATCGTCATACGGTCACAGTTGCCATAGGCTGTACGGGCGGAAAACATCGCTCTGTTTTTATCACTGATCATCTACAACGCCGCCTTGCTGACGCCATGCCTAAAGGCGTGAAGGTATTGGCAAAACACCGCGAAAAAAGTCGTTGGTAGTGATGTCAGATACTATTTAATTTATTAATTATTATTTTGGAAAGCTTTTATGATTGACTGGAAAGAACAGGATATGCGCGTCTCGCGCACAGAACTCAAAAAAGCCCATGAGCGCTTACAGCAGTTATCTATACCGCTTGCTAGCTTATCGAAAAAACAGCTAAAAGCTTTACCTGCCAGTGATTATTTTATGG
Organism: Psychrobacter sp. MES7-P7E; assembly: GCF_002863645.1. Classification (NCBI taxonomy): domain Bacteria; kingdom Pseudomonadati; phylum Pseudomonadota; class Gammaproteobacteria; order Moraxellales; family Moraxellaceae; genus Psychrobacter; species Psychrobacter sp. MES7-P7E. Next base: position 20,074 of record NZ_PJBU01000084.1, read on the forward strand.
CGGAGCTAATGGCACTTGCTGATATTACCAGTGCCAATGCCCGCAATCGTCAGACCAAACGTGTTGGTAAGCTGATGATTGAAGAAAATCGCCATGAGCTGATAAAGGCGTTATTTGATGCCTTCTTTCCTAAAGAGCAAGTCTCAAAAATAGAGAGCTGGTACGAGCGTCTAAATATCAATGATGAAGGTACGCTCAAGCAGTTTGTGAAGCAATATAAAGCTTCTGAGCACCACAGTATGTATCAGTTGCTGTTGTGGATAGAATATGCCAAACATATGCAAGACGATGAGTTGCTAGCAGAATCTAAAGCAGATTTGGCGAGTTATATTCGTGAAGTGGCTATTTTGTCGCAGCTGAAAAAATAATACCTACACCAAGCTAGAAGGTTATTAATTGAAAGATTATTAGTTGACAGGTTAGTAGTTAAAAAATGAATAGCTAAAATGTTAAGATGCAAAAAAGCCAATCAATTTATGATTGGCTTTTTTGTGCATGACGTACGGATGTACTGTGCGTTATGTCTATTATTCAAGTATTTATTGCTTGAGTTATTTCTTTTCAGCACGGGCTTTGTCGACCAAGTAGTCGACGACTTTAGGTACTTTAGCACTCTCACCAGTGACTACATATTTGCCTTGCACCACCACAGCTGGTACGCCAGAAAGCTGATAACGTTTAGCGCCTTCTTGTGAGCGACCAATTTTTGTACCAACAGCGAATGAGTTATATAGGCTGTTAAATTTCTTTTCATTCACGCCTTTTGACGCGTACCATTTGCTCAATGATGATTGATCAAACAGTTTTTTACCATCTTTGTGGATAGCATCAAATAATGCAGAATGAGTTTTGTCTTCGAACCCTAAAAGCTGAGCCGCATAAAAACCGCGTGCATTGGCTTCCCAAACAGGGTTAAGTGCCGCTGGTGTTTTGAAGAATGCGACATCTTTGTCTTTAGTCTTTGCCCATTTTTCCATATGCGGATCAAGCACATTACAATGTGGGCAACCATACCAAAAGAATTCACGAACAATGATAGCATCACCGCTGATTTTCTCTGGGTTGTCTAGCACACGGTAATCTTTTCCAGCGACATAGTCTGCAGCTTGTGCGCCCATAGAGGCAAGTCCAATGGCCATGGCTAGACCAGTCAGTGTGATGACACGTTTCATACTTTATCCTTGAGGTGTGGAGACTTAGAATGGGTTAAGAGGTTGGTGTCTATATGGTTGTTAAACATGTGACACTCTAAAATATATAGCTTTTAAAGCGTCTAAACCAGACAGTGTCGAGTATAATCGAACAATAACAAAGTATCGACTATGATAACGTAAAATATATGTACTTGTGAATCGCATTCTTAACCGATAGTTGTAAAGCTGTTAGCTATTATTTAAGGTATATTGCTTGTTACTTTTTGAATCTACTGTTTCTCAAGTGTCTGCTTTATTTCTATATGGAACTTAAGAGATTCAAAAGTATCAGAATGCGATATTGTCACAAGGATACGTATCTTTTCTATATCAAGATACTGCCCAAAAAACAGGGTAAAGTTTAAGCCTATTCACAATCGCTGACGATGTGCTTACGACAAAACTGCTACTCTCATGCTAATATTAAGCACATAATCATGCACTGTAAACGATAATAACGATAGTGACAATCAAGGAACATACCATGAGCTCTGCTTTAAATTCTTCATCAACTTCAAATGATCAAAATAATAATATCGCTTTCAATAGTACAGAGTCTACCACCATCAACGTAGATCCTAGCGAAGTCGAAAAATTTAATAACTTGGCGAGTGAGTGGTGGAGCAACACAGGGGCGTTTGCAACGCTACACGAGATCAATCCATTACGTTTAAACTGGATAGAAGAAAACGTCAAACGTGGCTATCAAAACGATGCTAATAAAACCACTGAGCAAGGACTTTCTGGCAAAAAAGTACTCGACGTAGGGTGCGGCGGCGGAATATTGTCAGAATCTATGGCACGCCGCGGTGCTGATGTGACAGGAATTGATTTAGGTACAGAAAACCTAAAAGCTGCTGCGTTACATGCAGAGCAAAGCCAGTTAGAGAATACGCTTCGCTATCAGCATATACCTGTTGAAGAGTTAGCAAAAACACATGCTGGTCAGTTTGATGTAGTGACTTGTATGGAGATGCTAGAGCACGTGCCAGATCCTAGCTCGATTGTGCAAGCTTGTTATGAGTTGCTGGCTCCTGGCGGCGTCTGTGTACTATCAACGATTAATCGCAATCCTAAGTCTTATCTGTTTGCCATCGTTGGTGCAGAGTATGTACTGCGGTTGCTTGATCGCGGCACCCATGACTATGCCAAATTTGTTACGCCAGCAGAATTAGACAAAATGGCACTCAATACTGGATTTGTTCGTCAGGATATTATCGGTTTGCATTATAATCCGCTGACCAAACGCTACTGGCTTGCCCAAAACGTCGATGTTAATTATATGATAGCCGTACAAAAGCCACTGGTTTAATGCTGCAAACGTCCATTTATTTGCCATACTTTCACTAAACACGTCATCAATTTCAAGAGCATTCACTATGACCCAATTTGTAAAAGCTGTTTTATTTGACCTTGATGGGACATTAATCGATACTGCTGCTGATTTTGTTCGTATCATTGGTAAAATGAGTCTCGAAAATGATTGGCAGGCACCGCCTGAAGCGGAAATCCGAGAGCAAGTCTCTGCGGGCGCCTCAGCTATGGTGCAATTGATGCTAAGACATAACAATCAACTCGAAGTCAGCGAAGAAGCGTTGCTTGAGTTTCGTCAGCAGTTCTTAGATGATTATGAAGCAGATATCTGTGTCGATAGCTGCGTGTTTCAGGCGCTTGAAGCGGTACTGACTGAACTTGAAGCAAAGGGCGTGCCTTGGGGTATCGTTACCAACAAGCCACGTTATTTAGCCGAAAAGCTATTAAGTGAGATGCAACTGGATCAACGCTGTGCGGTTTTGGTCTGTCCAGATGACGTATCACGTACCAAACCAGACCCAGAGCCAATGTACATGGCGCTAGAAAAACTCGGTATTCCGCGAGGGGCTGCAGGCTGCGTACTTTATGTCGGTGACCATGTACGTGATATTGAAGCTGGCAACGCTGCTGGCATGCCAACGATTTTGGCCGCTTATGGATATATTCCACCTGAAGATCAAAAGTCTTTGAAAAAATGGGGCGCCGACTATATTACGGATACGCCTGAGCAGCTAAATAAATTGCTGCTATCGTCTGGTAAGTTTGAGTATTTATAGACTGCTATATATCACCAGATTTACAACCATAAGCACATATCCTCAACGATTTAATGATAAGTAGTGAGTAATGCCATGAGTGACAATAATAATCAACCAGTCGATCCACAAGACAATAAAAAAACGGTTCAAAGTCCTATTCAGCCTTTGACTCATGATGATATTCGTAGCTTTGTACCGTCAAGTAACTGCTTAGATGGTAAGACTATTTTGGTGACTGGTGCGGGGGATGGTATTGGCCGTGTTGCCGCATTGACCTATGCGCGTTATGGCGCCACTGTCTTATTGTTAGGACGCACTAGTAGCAAGCTTGAATACGTCTACGATGAGATTGAAAGCCTTGGAGGTAAGCAGCCTGCTATGTTGCCGATGAATCTAGAAGGGGCAACTTACGCCGAAATGCAGCAGCTCGAAGGGCTAATCAATAAAGAAGTCGGCCAGTTAGATGGTATCTTACATAATGCTGGTATATTAGGACAACTGACGCCGCTTGAGATGTATGACGTCGATACTTTTGCCCAAGTGATGAAAGTAAATTTCACAGCGACTTTTATGCTGACTCAAGCGCTATTGCCACTATTAAAAGATGCTGATCATGGTTCTGTTGTTTTCACCTCTAGCACTGTAGGTACACATCCTCGCGCATTTTGGGGAGCTTATGCACTCTCCAAACAAGCAGTAGAAGGTATGAGTGATATCTTTACTCAAGAGACGCAGAACACAACCAATCTACGTTTTAACTGCGTTAATCCAGGTGGTACTCGTACCAATATGCGTGCGCATGCGTATCCAGGTGAAAACCCTATGAGCTTAAAAACACCTGAAGATATCATGTCAGCCTACGTCTGCTTGATGAGTAACGAAAGTATTGGTGTACGCGGGCAAGTGGTTGAGCTACAGCCAAAAGATTAAGAGGTGTTACTTAAACTTGCATGAATACAAAGCGTAAAAGTAATTTGGGTAGCTATAGTTGATACTAAATGAAATAGATGCGTCGTACTAGGATGCGAAACTGGTATAAATTTTCTTTAGTTGCTTGATGTGCTAATAGAAGCTACAAAAAATATATACCAACAGCAAGATATCTGTTTTATAGTAAATACGACTCTGTTTTTTGTCAAAACTACCAATGATTTTTACTTAGGATAATACTTATGAATAAGTCCATTGCTGCTGCATGTGTGCTGCTAAGTTGTACTTCAGCTTTTGCGCAAACCACGCTTTTTGATCCTTCCATCGAGCACAATCCTCAGGATGGTGTCATAAAGCTGTATGGAGCAGGTGGCCCACATACCGCTTTAAGAAAAGTGGCAGATGTCTGGGAAAAGCAAGGTGGTACCAAGGTAGAATTAATAGCAGGACCTGAAGACAAATGGTCGGCTGACGCTCAAGCTGATGCCGATGCTCTGTGGGGAACTTCTGAGCAATCAATGACTGCATTTCTTGAGACATACGAAACTTTTGATCATGAAAAAGTTGAACCCATTTATATCCGACCAGCAATCATAGCTGTACAAAAAGGAAATCCTAAAAATATACGTAGCTTTGATGATTTATTAGCTAAGGGGATTAAAATAGTTGTGACCGAAGGTAAAGGAACATATAACACTTCGGGTACTGGAGTTTGGGAGGATCTCGCAGGACGCAAAGGAAGCTTAAACGATATTGCTCGTTTTCGAGATAATATAGTAGCGTATTCTTTAGGATCTGGAGCCAGTTTTAAAGCATTTAAAGATGAAAAAGCAGATGCTTGGATAACTTGGCCGAATTGGCCGCTTAATAATTCCAAAGATATGGACATGGTTAGTATAGATAAGGATCGAGCTATCTGGCGTGATTTAAACATCGTTGTATCACCAAAAGCTGATCCTCAAACAAAAGATTTTCTTAACTTTTTAATCACTAAAAAAGGACAAAAAATCATGAAAACAGAAGGGTGGCAACGCTGAGTAGAAGGTTTTAGGCATACACTCTTAAAAAGTAAATACCCTAAATATAATTCTCACTAATCGTTCAAACACATTTGTTATTTGCATATTGTAATTAGCAATAACCACCCCATCTATTTGTTATTAAAGAATTTATCTATAAAGCAATGATCATTAAAAAATAAATAGGATGGGATTATGGCAGGTGGTTGGTCAAGAGATGGTGCTGAGCACGAACAAATGGATGCAACGGTAAATGATGCATTGGAGCGCGCGCGACGTTCGTTACCGACAGGTGTAAGTGCTGAGCTGTGTGACGAATGTGGTAAGCCTATTCCAGAGGCAAGGCGACTGGCAGTGCCCGGGATTCAGCACTGCGTTAGCTGTCAGACGGAGCTTGAACAAGAAGCAAAAGCAGCCGAGCTATTTAATCGTCGTGGTAGTAAAGACAGTCAATTGCGTTAAAAAATAGTTAGGGCGTGTCCTCAATTCAATCGATAGTCATCTAAATGGGTTAAAAATGGCTAAATCTTGCCAAACGGCGTCAAATAGCTGACTAATATCTCGATATTATCTGCGCTATTTTCCTTGTTTGACTGCGACTTATCTCATTTTTATCACCATTTTTAAAATGAGGACACGCCCTAGTTGCGTTGAAAAAAGAAAGGGCGGACATTGCTAGATAAAATAGCAATGTCTGCCCTTTTTTTGTCTGTTGCTATATAACCAGTGCCATCAGTTCGCGATCGCACTCTTCCCAATCTATCAATACTGATGACGCTTTGGCACCATTCTCAGTTTCTGATTTTTCTGTAGCTGTATCGACAGTATTGTCTAATTGCAAAATAATTTCCAATCGACTATCCGTCTGTGGGTCGATGGTTCTGGTAGTTAGACTACCAGGGTTAAAATTGATCTGCATCCAGCCATCAGAAGTATGTACCACGCCTTTAATGCGTTGCCAGTTTGGCAATGCTAACAACCAATTCTGTAAATCGTCAGCGTTTAGTATGTAGTGAGCGGGTAGGCGCCATCCAGCCAATTGAAAATCTTGCTGCTCTTCATGGTAGCGATAGGGCAGGTCACTATCAGTATTGGCCTGAGCTTCGGTCTCATCGGTAGATGAACTCGATGATAGTACAGTTGTTAAAGAGCTGGCTGGAGACTGTAAACCAATCATCGATTTTTTAGGATTAGAGATACTGATTTTTCGTTGATTCGAAATGATAGAGCTATGCCGATTCAGTTGGTCGTTTAAAGTAGACGAGTATGCATCTGCTACAAGTTTATTTGCTACAAACTTATCTGATGAATGGACATCTGATGAGTCTGTTATTTCAGGTGCCGTTAGTCCTGATGCTGCCCAAATAATTTTTACTTGTGAATTTAGCTTGGTTATCCATTCTACTAAAGCTTGTTTTTCACTAGTATCTAATTGGGTATAACGATTGATTATCAGCACATCGGCATCACGGACATGCGCTTGGAAACCATCATGGTCACGATACTTAATCTGTTGCCACTGCTCGCCACTCAACACAGTTATCACAGCATTCATTTTTAGGGCAGTTTGCCAATGCGGCGCACTGAGTTGTAGTATCAGCTCACGTGGATGAGCCAAACCTGTGGGCTCAATGAGTAATCGCTGCGGATGATGTTCACTGAGCAGGCGACTGATTGCAATCTGTAAGGATAGCTGACTGGTGCAGCAAATACAGCCACCACTGACTTCACGAATGGCGATGTTCTTTTGCTCAAGAGTGTTATCTTGGGAGCTGGCTAGGAGTGCGCCATCAATACCGATACGGCCAAACTCATTGATTAGGAGAGCCCATCGCTCGTCATCAGGTTTCGAGGCCAGTAACTGATTAATTACGGTGGTTTTGCCAGCACCTAAAAACCCTGTCACTAACGTGCAGGGTATGTTTTGAAAAATAATTGGGTTTTTCACAAATAGGCTCATCATATTGGCACGTGTTTGTGAATAAACAAACACGGCCTATATTAAAAAAAACTAGATCAGTCAAAAGTTATTCACTCTTGATGGTTTCTACCTCAGCTTCATCAGGAACGAACACATAACCAACGCCCCAAACAGTTTGGATATAACGCGCCTGTGAAGGGTTGTCTTCAATCAGGCGACGCAGACGTGATACTTGGACGTCGATAGAACGCTCCATTGCACCCCATTCACGACCACGAGCAAGGTTCATCAATTTATCACGGGTCAATGGCTCACGTGGATGCTGTACCAATGCCTTTAGTACTGAAAACTCACCTGTCGTCAACGTCACTACGTTACCATCACGTTTGAGGGTACGAGTCGATAGATCTAACGTCCACGGACCAAATTCAACCACTTCTAGCTGATGACTTGGTGCACCTGGTAGCTCACGGTTTTGACGACGCAGTACAGCTTTGATACGAGCCAATAGCTCTTTTGGGTTAAAAGGCTTAGGTAGATAATCATCTGCACCCGCTTCTAGACCTGCGATACGGTCAGCATCGCCACCCTTAGCAGTAAGCATAATGATAGGAATATCTGCATTGTCTTCACGCAGACGCTTACAGATACTGATACCGTCTTCGCCTGGTAGCATCAAATCGAGCACGACTAAAGAGAAAAGCTCACGTTGCATGAGTTTGTCCATCTGACTGCCGTCATGAGCGGTACGAACGACAAAACCGTCGTCTTCTAGGAAGCGTTGCAACAAAGAGCGCAGACGAGCGTCATCATCGACGACTAAAATACGCTGAGTCAACGTGTCAGGGCTGTTGTTATCAGTCATACAGGCATCCTTTTATAAAAATTATTGTTATCAGAAACTACAAGTAAATAGCTATGAGCAAAAACACTGCCATTAATTATCATTATTTAATTATTGGTTACGAATAAGCACTTCATAAAATTAAAAACTATTGTTCAATATGTCAGCACATATCAATATTTGTGTTATTGATACTTTAGTGTATAAGATTGCACCGAGAATTGCATCACCCATGATAATAAATGCTGTATGCGTTTGTTTAACAAGTCCACAGGATGTGTGATATAGAAAGATTTGCGTCCTAAAATGCGCAATAAATAACGAAAAGATAAAAAGGATTTTTATTCATGCAGCTTTTGCTATAATGCAAAGCTACATTTCTCAACGATTGATACGTATATGAGTAGCACTGATACCTTAACGTCATCTCAAACCTCGACAAATGCACAGGTTTTAGATGCAACCACACACGCGAATATTCACGACAAGCTTGCTCGCGCGCTTGGCATTAAGACTGCTCAAGTCAATGCGTTTGTCAAACTTTATGATGAAGGCGCGACGGTTCCTTTTATTGCGCGTTACCGCAAAGAAAAGACTCAGAATCTTGATGATGCGCAGTTGCGTGCTTTAGAGAAGTCTCTTAATTATGAGCGTGACATGGCAACACGTCGCCTCAAAATTACTGAGCTGCTAAGCACACAGGGCAATCTGACCGATGAGCTACAGACGCGTATCGATAATGCGACGTCTAAGCTTGAGCTTGAAGACATCTATCTGCCATATCGTCCGCGTCGTCGTTCACCTGCTGCCAAAGCTCGCGCCGCTGGTCTTGATACTGCTGCCCAAGCGGTCTTGACCCAAGAAATCACCCCGATGGATGCCTTGGCTGATTATCAAGTCCAGTCAAGTATCACTGATGACAGTGGTAATGAAATCGAAGTTGATTTTAGCGATATCGAAAAACAACTCGCTGGCGTACAAGCAATTATCGTTGATGAATGGACACAAGCATTGGGCTTGTTGGACAACTTGCGCAGTGGTTTTGCTAATACTGCCAGTATCGTATCGAGCGTTGCGAGCGAAGAAAAGCGCGAAGTTGGCGAGAAATTCAAAGACTACTTTGAACATAGCGAAAGCCTTGCTCGACTGCCAAATCATCGCCTATTAGCAATGTTACGCGGTCGTCAAGAAAACGTCTTGGGTCTAAAAATTGAAGGCGAAGACGCACCATTTATCGAAAAAATTATCAATCATTTCGATGTCGATGCTAAAGCGCCAGCAGCACGCCGTGAGTTTTTGGCAGAGGCAGCCAGTAGCTTGTGGAAAGACAAATGGCGTCCGCATATCGAGCACCGCTTGTTAACTGAAAAGCGCTTAGCCGCAGAAGCGGATGCGATTGATGTGTTCGCTAGCAATTTACAGCATTTGCTAATGTCTGCACCTGCAGGTCCTAAAGTGATCTTAGGTGTCGATCCTGGTATCCGTCATGGCGTAAAAATGGCTATCGTCGATGCGCAAGGTCATGTCATGTCAGATAGCGAAGATAAACCTGTCATCGCGACAGTGTATCCGTTTGCACCTGATAATAAGATGGATGAAGCCAAGAAAGTCATCGATGCGCTGTTGAGCACTTATAACGTTGATTTGGTCGCTATCGGTAATGGTACGGCAAGTCGCGAAACAGATGCGATGATCAAAGAGATTTTGGCTGCGAACGATGCACTAACAGCCAAAGCGGTTATCGTTAATGAGTCGGGCGCGTCTGTTTATTCAGCGAGTGAACTTGCTAGTGATGAGCTTGCCAATCTAGACGTTTCTGTACGCGGCGCGGTTTCTATTGCGCGTCGCTTGCAAGATCCATTGTCAGAGCTTGTTAAAGTTGATCCAAAAGCCATTGGCGTGGGTCAATATCAGCATGACGTCAATCAAAACCAGCTTGCAGACAGTCTGGATAAAGTAACTCAAGATAGCGTGAATGCGGTGGGTGTGGATGTAAATACAGCCAGTCCAGCTATCTTGGCTCACATCGCAGGTCTTAACCGCAATGTGGCGCAGCAAATCGTCACCTATCGCAAAGAGCATGGTGCATTTAATAGCCGTGAAGCGCTTAAAAACGTCCCACGTCTAGGCGCTAAGACATTTGAGCAAGCAGCCGGTTTCTTGCGTATTCATAATGGTAGCAATCCATTAGATGCCACTGGTGTGCATCCAGAGAGCTACGCATTGGTCGATAGTTTACTCGTACAAGCGGGCAAGTCACTGTCAGAAGTTATCGGTAATGATGGCGTGTTAAATACGATTGATACGACTACACTGGCTGCTAACGACGATAATGTCAGCGTAAAAGCGATTATCGAAGAGCTAGCTAAACCTGCTCGCGATCCTCGTCCTGAGTTTAAAACGGCCAATTTCCGTGATGACGTCAATAGTATTAAAGATTTGAGCGAAGGCATGACCTTAGAAGGGGTAGTCACCAACGTAACGGCCTTTGGCTGTTTCGTTGATGTGGGTGTCCATCAGGATGGTCTGGTACATATCTCGCAGATGGCCAATGACTTTGTCGCCGATCCTATGAACCGTGTCAAACCTGGCGATATCGTATCGGTACGGGTTATCTCTATCGATGAAAAACGTGGTCGTATCGGCTTTAGCATGAAACCTGAATCTGAAAAACCTGTCCGTACGGCTGCCAAGTCTACGACAGCTAGTACAGATGGTGAGAAAACCAGTCGTCCACGCAACAATAATGCAAATAGTGACCGTCCAAATAATAGCCGTCCAGCTGCTGACAAACGTCCGTCTAAGCCACGTGGCAAGCGTCAGGATAGAGACAACGCGAGCAATCGTAGTAAGCCAGTAAAAAATGATAAAGCTGAAGCCCCAAGTAAAATGGGTACACTCGGTGCTTTATTACAAGAAGCTGGTGTGACTAAAAATAAGAAATAAATACTGCTAAAATTTATAATCATGTACAATAAAAAGGCAGCCATATGGCTGCCTTTTTATATAAGTAGTACGCTTACAAACTAATCAAATAAACTAACTATCTGCTTAGCGTGATACAGCGATACGACGATTCTCTTTAAACTGAACGTTTGCTGGCTGAGTAGCTAATAACTCACCACGCTTGTCTTTTTTCTTTTCTTGCAAGGTACTAGTAGCATTTGCCGTTTTATTGTTAGAAGCGGCTTCACCAGCGATTAAAGGCTGATAGTCTGCATTGCTGTGTTGCATGTTAAGCGCTTGAGCGTTCTGTACAGGAGCCTGAGCGGTTGTAGCATTAGTCATTGCTGCCGCATTGGTTGTTGCCTGAGCGTTATTCATCAAAGCTGCGTTATCATTGCTTGCTTCATTATCCATATCGTCAGTTTCGTCGTTCATTTCATCTGCTTCATTATTCATGTCCATATCGACATCAGCAGTGTTTGACTCTTCGACATCTACAGCGCCAGGTTGAGTCGCTAGCAACTCACCATCAGGACCTTCTATTTCGGCCTGTACAGTGCTCTCGACAGCAGCATTACGCATATCTGCTGGCATTAGATCGCTATTGTTAACGGGTGCTGCCATTGCCATAGTTGGTAATACAAGGCTGGCGCCGACGATTAGTGATAAAACATTCTTTTTCATTATAAAACTCCATGATACATTATTAGCAATAGTTAAAAACGATAACTCATATTTAATGATGAGCTGTTTTTATTCAAACGTGTCTGTAAATACTGTATGCAAATTATCAACGATGTAGTTCATATTTCAGTAGCAAACTCATTAAGGTTCTAACAGTTTAATGTTTTCTTGTGACGTTATGAAACTGCTATACTTAAAGTTTAGCTAATATTTTAACTTCTATATTTTTCAAAGGCTTATTAGTAGCAAAGGTTGATTGTGTTATTACAACTGTTAATAAGTGAGTCTGCTAATAATAAATATCTACCGACGTCTCTAGTATTGAGAATATGAATATTTGACTGCTCATAGTTGTTATTTGAACTTAGATAACTGTTATTAATAGTTTTTTGAGTGCTATTTGTCAGCATTATAGAGACTTCTATCAACAGTTTTTATTTATAGTTCAAAACCAGTATTTAGATAATTCTTAAATTCTATTGTATAAACTTTTTAATAACATATACTTCATTAAACTAATGTTTGCATATAATTTTTCTACAATATTTATAAAATGACAGTAGCAATATTAGATTAGTAGTTAGTATCATAAAGTATTAAATAATTGGGAAACAGAAACATTGTTCACCAAAAAAATACGTTATTCTTTATTTAATTCTCTTCTGAATTTTAGAGTAGACAATAAAAAAAC
>NZ_PJBU01000085.1:0-30659 GCF_002863645.1 Psychrobacter sp. MES7-P7E
AATTAATAAGCATTATTTAAATTTCTTCAACCTCCAAACCAATGACATGATTAACATGTCCAGTTTTTAGATATATTGTTGCGCCCTCTGCTCCTACCTTTATTTGTACATTTGCATCTATCGGTAGGCGTATCCAACTATCCTGCTGATATACCTGCTCACCTTCTATTAGCTTGCCTGCTATAACTAATATTTCTGCACCGCCATGAACTGTCTCAGTGAATAATAACTCGCCTGCATCGATACGCTGTAGACTAACGTGCTCTACCCCATCGGAAAAAAGCGGGCAGACAGTACGACTACCTTGTTGTTGCCAATTAGCATCGTCATAAGTGTCGATAGCCACGTGCTGCGTTTCGTCAGACGACATTTGCCGTAACTTGACGAAAATAACAGCACCTTCATCACTATAAGGCCGATGACCTGAAGTCGGCGGATTACGTAGATACCAACCTGCTGGATAATGAGTGTCATCTGCAGAAAAAGTGCCTGATAATACTAAAATCTCTTCGCCGCCTGGATGTAGATGATGCGGAAAGTAAGAGTTTGGCGCGTAACGCACAAGACTGGTAGCGCGAGCCTTCTCCGCGCCTACACGATCAAGCATCACACGCTCCACACCATTTTGTGGTGACTTAATCCATTGATGTGCTTCGGGGGCCAGTGAAGCACGTTGTGAAAAATCTGCATTAATTAGCATAAAGTATTCCAAAGGTATTAAATGATTAGGGCGTACCCACAATATAAAACTGAGGACACGCCCTAGACGATAAACATAAATATATGACGTTATTACCGCACTAGAATGACCGGCGATAACGTGCTAGCGATAATTTCTGTCGTTGTACTACCAAGAAACAGTTGCTGCCATTTCGAATGTCCGTACGCACCCACCACCATAATGTCGACATTGTTCTCTACCTGAAACTTTAACAACCCATCTACCGCATCAGAAGCAGATAAGTGATGTGCTTCAACGACAAACCCTGTATCTTCTAACTGTGCAGCGGCGGCGCTCATACTTTGCTTGGCGGCGTCATTCTGATTACCTACCATCACGATATGGCCTTTTAGACCTTTTAATAATGGACTTTTTGACACCATTCGTGCCGCTTTAATAGAGGTTTTGCTACCATCAAAGGCAATCATATAAGAGCTTGGCTCTTCAAATTTCTCTGAGCAAATCAATATGGGAATATCTGACCCACGAGCGACCGTCTCAATCTGACTACCAATATTGATCCGACTGTTCTTATGATCTTCTCCGCGTCGTCCCATTACAATCGCACGATTTTCTTCTTTGAAATGCTCAATACTAGGAAGCAGTTTGCCGTGGCGTTGATAAACGCGAACATTGACATCAGCGAAACTGCTTTGAATATGACTTTTGGCATCTTGTACCAACGCATTGCTGTAGCTGTTGACGACTTTTGCTCTTTGCTCATCCAATTGGGACAACTCTTCTAATAAAAACTGACGACTATTGATGCCTATCGCGCCTGACAAGTCACGCCTAACTGAAGCAGGCACATCACTGACATGTAATAACCCAACAGGTACGTTTAATTTACTGGCATACCATGCTGCATAGTCACAAACCGATTCAGTCACTGCCGAGCCGTCAATACAGGCCAAAATGTGCTGTGATGTTGTCATAATCTGTCCTTAAATTTAATTATTTAATCCTATACAGCTTGTTAGTTCTGACCAAGCTATGCTCTTTGGCTTATTTTCTCTGTTTTATACTCTTTAGCTTATGCTCTTTAATTAGGGATTAGGGTATGTTTCATTTACTTCATAATAGTTATCTTTTAAAAATTATCTTATAAAGTAAATTTACCCCTTCATTTGATAATAACTAATTTACACGGCTTCATCCAGCGATGTGTGCGACCCTTTTGCAATAGTTGCAATTTGTTACCGTCAGCATTGTATATGGCTCACCGCAGACTGAAATTCAGCTATATATAAAGTCTTATCATCGTCTGACCACATGCGCTAGCAAAGTTTGCTACAATGTATTTTTTAGCATTTATGATTTCGGTATCGTTATTTAGGTGATTGGATTATGGCAAAAAATGCCCTACAGGCTCAATTATTAAAGGCTGGCTTGGTTGATAGCAAAAAGGCCAAAAAAATCAGCAAACAAACGCAACATGCCAAGCGTACTGGTGACTCAGAAAGCGTCGAAGCAAAAAAAGCGTTGGCAGAGGCGCAAGCTCAAAAGCTAGAAAAAGATCAAAAGCTTAATCAAGAAAAACAGCGCGTATTGGAAGAGAAAGCATTAAAGGCCAATATCGTCCAAATGATTAAGCAGCATCAAATTACTGAGACAGAAGGTGAGGTTAGCTATCAGTTTGTCGATGAATCCAAAGTAAAGAAAATCGCTATCACTCAGAAACTCTACGATCAAATCGTGGCCGGTCACGTAGTCATCGCACGCTTGGAAGAAAGCTACGCGCTACTGCCTCGCCCATTGGCGGATCGTATTGATTCAAAAATGGAAGGCTTTATGGTTGTGTCCAACGACACTGCCGAAGAAGCATTGGCAGAAGACGATCCGTATGCTGCTTATGTAATTCCAGATGACTTGATGTGGTAAGGCATTATTCTACTGCTGCTGGCTTTACTATAGTGTTCTAAGCATCCCCTCAAAAGCCCTTTATAGAATTTATGTTCTATAAAGGGCTTTTTGCGTTTATACAGGTTAGGCAAATCTTTATAGCGCAAAATAAACGTCAAATGTGTCGATAGGCTCAATCAAAGGTACATAAATCAGGCTTCTTTAACCTAACATTGCTGGTTTAGTTAAAGAAAGTAACCCAGCTACATAATTGCCAGAACATAGATACAACCAACTTGAACAGTTATTCAATAACTACTACAATGCATTTTCAGCACATATGGTGGTAATACTTTGTTTATTTTTGAGTAATCACTCAATATTATTCATACTTTACCTGTGTTTATTACCTGATAGTTCGGTGCCATCGTGCCCATTTTATTTGCTTAATTTGTTCCAATTCACTTTTGCTTTTTCTCAAAAAGAGATAATTCATGCCAAAACACTTGCCACTCTCACTATTATTTCTTCGCCTTGGTGTTTTCATCGTATTTTTCTTTTGGACAGTCGACAAATTTGTAAATCCTGAGCATGCCGCCAATGTGTTTGCTAAATTCTATGCATTGGAAAACTTGGGCATTACTATTGTTTACGTTATTGGTAGCTTACAAATCATTCTTATCTTCTCGTTTGTCATGGGTCTATTCAAAAAGTGGACATACGGCATCATTTTATTGCTACATGCCGCCTCTACGTTTGCATCTTTTGGTCTTTATCTAACGCCTTTTGATAACTTATTGTTCTTTGCTGCATGGCCAATGCTGGCAGCCTGTTTGGCGCTATTCTTAATGAGAGACTATGACACCCTAACATTGGGTAAAAATACGTCTCCAGTATAACTGTTGGCAGCAGTGCTTATTGCTTCAGTCGTATAAATGTCAGACAACAAGACATAATGTATATACTATCAAGACTGCCGACTTCATTTTTTTATCGTAGTTAGGCGATTCAGACAATTAGCTTTGATCGCCAATTTTTATTGAATATAGTTACTCGAATTCTGTTACTTAGACAATGAGTATTCTACTGTTTGAGCAATGACTACTGTTTTAGCTTTCGCTCCCTTATTTGGCCGGATTTTTCATGATTAAAAGAATATTTTTAATACTATTGATATTGATATTAGCGGCAAGTTTTTTTTATTTTGACCTAAATCAATTATTGACGCTTGATGGCTTAAAAGGGTCGATGGCGCAATTTAATGAATACAAAGCGCAGTCACCGCTGTTGATTATCGGTGGATTTTTCTTACTATATGTTGTCGTCACTGCCCTCTCCTTACCAGGCGCTGCGATTCTGACGCTAGCCGCTGGTGCGCTATTTGGTTTGGTTCAGGGATTACTCGTTGCGTCATTTGCATCGAGTATTGGTGCTACCATTGCCTTCTTGGCATCGCGCTATTTACTGCGTGACACCATCAAACAGCGCTTTCCTGAGCGGTTGGCAGCTATTGATGCAGGCGTCGAAAAAGAAGGTGGATTTTATTTATTTACCTTACGTCTGGTACCCATATTTCCATTCTTTTTGATTAACCTATTGATGGGTGTAACGTCTATTAAAACATGGACTTACTACTGGGTCAGTCAAATCGGTATGCTGGCTGGGACCTTTGTCTTCGTCAATGCAGGGACACAGCTGGCACAGATAGACAGCTTATCGGGTATTTTATCTTTCAACTTAATTGTCTCGTTTGCGTTATTAGGTTTCTTCCCCTTAATAGCAAAAGGAGTGTTGAATATGTTTAAAAAACGCCGTGTTTATAAAAACCACACCAAACCTAAAAAGTTCGATCGCAATATGATTGTGATTGGCGCTGGCGCTGGCGGATTGGTCACAAGCTACATTGCCGCCGCGGTAAAAGCGAAAGTCACACTGATTGAAGCAGGTGAGATGGGCGGTGATTGTCTAAATTATGGCTGTGTACCTAGTAAGGCCATCATTAAGAGCGCAAAAATCGCTGACCAAATTCGTCATGGGGAAAACTACGGTCTAGAGAACACTGTACCGCAGTTTTCATTCAAAAAAGTGATGGCACGCGTACAGCAAGTTGTGGCTGATATTGCGCCGCACGATAGCGTTGAGCGTTATACCAATCTAGGCGTCGATGTGGTCAAAGGCTATGCCAAATTAGTTGACCCGTGGACAGTAGAAATTCAGCTAAATGACGGCGGCATGCAGACCCTAACAGCGCGCACCATTGTCATTGCCACTGGCGCTCGTCCATTTGTACCACCTCTGCCAGGTATAGAAGAAACAGGTTACGTGACCAGTGACACGCTATGGATCAAATTTGCTGAGCTAGAAGAAGCCCCGGAGAAGCTCGTCGTACTGGGCGGTGGCCCCATCGGTAGCGAGCTTGCGCAAAGCTTTGCTCGGCTGGGTTCTAATGTGACGCAAATTGAGATGAGCGATCGCATTATGGGTAAAGAAGACCTTGAAGTGTCTACCTTTGCTCACCAATCGCTTACTGATAGCGGTGTTAATATTTTGACCTCACATCAAGCAATGCGCTGCGAGATGCGTGATGGCAAAAAATACATTATCGTCAAACACAATGAAACAGAAATCGATATCGAGTATGATGAGCTACTTTGTGCCGTTGGTCGTAGCGCACGCCTTGAAGGTTATGGTTTAGAGGCACTAGGTATCGAAACCAATCGTACTATCGTGACCAACGAATATCTCGAGACGTTATATCCTAATATTTTTGCTGCAGGCGATATCGTTGGCCCATACCAGTTTACTCATGTCGCTGCCCATCAGGGTTGGTACGCCGCCGTGAATGGTTTATTTGGCAATCTGAAAAAGTTTAAAGTAGATTATCGTGTGATTCCGTGGGTTACGTTTATCGACCCAGAAGTCGCTCGTGTCGGTATTAACGAGCAAGAAGCCATTGATAAAGGCATCGATTACGAGATTACTCGTTTTGAGTTTGAAGAGCTGGATCGTGCCATTACGGATAGCGCAGCTAAAGGCTTTATCAAAGTCATCACGCCAAAAGGTAAAGACAAAATATTGGGTGTTACGGTGGTTTCTGAACATGCAGGCGACCTAATCGCAGAGTTTGTACTGGCCATGAAACACGGTCTGGGTCTCAATAAAATATTGGGCACCATTCATAGCTACCCGACTTGGGCAGAAGGCAACAAATACGCAGCTGGTGAGTGGAAACGTGCTAATGCGCCTGAGACCGTATTAAGCTGGTTGGAAAAATACCATACGTGGCGTCGCGGTTAGTTAATGATAGTTAGTTAATATCAGTTAATTAAGAACAGTTTGCTGATCAGCGTCATTAAATGACGCAAGCAGCAAAGTGTTAAAAGACTCCAATAAAGCTGGTTTAGATTTTGTGATATCTGTTTGGTTTGACATGGCAGACTATGAAATCTTTACCGGCTTTACTAACATTTAAATCATAACGGAAACTTGAATGCGCGTTATTACCGCTTTACCGATGCTCAAACGTCTTACGCGATATAGCACCTACGCTATGGTGATGAGCATTTGTATTGGTATATCAGCAAGCACAGCATCGCCAACTACTGCCAATATTAACCAAGACCTATCACCTTGGCAGCAGATAGAAGCCAAAGGCAGCAACCAAGATATTTACTTTTATGCATGGGGCGGTGATCCACAGATTAACGCTTATCTACAATGGGTCTCCGATCAAGTCGATGATAAATATAATATCAACTTAGTCCATGTCAAATTGAGTGACACCAGTGAAGCAGTCAGTCGTGTACTCGCAGAAAAATCTGCTCATAATGACAACCAAGGCAGTGTTGATTTGGTCTGGATTAATGGTGCTAACTTTGCCACCATGAGTGAAAACTCGTTATTACTTAAACAATGGGCCAATAAACTGCCCAACTTTGCGTTGACTGATCCAAAGAATAATCCAACCGTAAATTTTGACTTTGGTGTACCGACCAACGGTATGGAAGCACCGTGGGGACAAGCCTCTCTGACGTTTTATTATGACAGCTTGTCGACCAGTAAACCGCCAACAACGCTAACTGAACTGACCACTTGGACAGCAAAAAACCCTGGCCGCTTTAGCTACCCCAAACCGCCTGATTTTTTGGGTATGAGTTTCTTAAAATACGTCTTAGTTATGCTGCATGAACAAAAAGACGCTCAAACGGGTAAAAACACTAGCGTACAGCTCAACTTGCCTGCCACTGAAGAAAACACCGCGCTCATATTAGATCCGCTATGGGCGTTTTTGGATGGTTTTCATCCAACCTTATGGCGTAATGGCGAGCAGTTCGTGCAGACAGGTGCGCAGATGCGGCGCTTGGTCGATGATACTGAGCTGAGTCTGGCCTTTACCTTTTCAGCACCAGAAGTTCCTGCAGCCGTACAGCGTTATGACTTACCCCAGAGCATTCGCAGCTATGCGATGAGTGACGGCAGCTTAAGCAATACTCATTTTGTCGCTATCCCTTATAATGCCAGCCACCCTCAGGCGGCACAATTAGTAGCCAACTTCTTAATGAGTCCAGAAGCCCAAGCAAAAAAACAAACCCCTTCGGTATGGGGTGACAAAAGCGTACTGGTCCAATCTACGCTTAGCCCTGCACAACAAGCGTTATTCAAAACCAAGCAGCCCCATCCAAGCGCCCTGCCCTTTGATAGTGTCAAACGCACGGTAAGCGAGCCGCATCCAAGTTGGGTAGAGGCCATTCAGCAAGGCTGGCAAGCACGTTATGGGGTGAGTCCATGAGCCAAGGTTTTGATAAAATAACGAAAAAAGGTGATAGTCCTAGACCTATTACGCTTGAGAAAAAAGACCTGTTTACGCGTATCGTGTCTTTTAGTCCCAAACTCTTAATTATCATATTAATACTACCCGTACTCTGTGGCCTTATCTGTGTACTGTTGCCTGCCCTAAGCTGGGTTCCTGCCCTAGAAAAAACAACCTTGAACCTGCAAGGGTTTATAGACCTATGGCAAACGCCTGGCATCACGCAGATGGCTGCGTTAAGTCTTGCTACAGGACTTATCAGCACCCTACTCGCTTTTGTTATTGCCCTGATGATATTGGCTGCGTTTTTTAACAGTGTTTGGTTGCAGCGTATTGAGCATTTATTAAGTCCTATCTTAGTCATTCCTCATGCAGCTGCAGCCATTGCCGTTGGGTTTTTGATTGCGCCGTCAGGTATGTTTGCACGGCTCATCTCCCCGTGGCTAACTGGTTGGGAGATGGCACCCGATGGTATGTTTCCACATGATCCATACGGTATCAGTATCATCTTAGGTTTAACCTTAAAAGAGCTGCCGTTTTTATTATTAATGGCACTGGGCGCGCTTGCTCAGCCTGAACTTGGCAAAAAATTGCGCCAACAATATACTGTTGCGCTCAATTTAGGTTATTACCCAATTACTGCTTTTTTTAAGGTGGTCTTGCCCTTGTTATATCCTTTTCTACGTTTACCGATTTTGGCCGTGTTGGCCTATGCCAGTGCGAGTGTCGAGATGCCATTGATATTGGGTCCTAATACACCGCCAACGCTTGCCGTCTCTATCATACAATGGTTCAACGATGTCGACCTGACATTGCGTATCAAAGCATCAGCAGGCGCATTATTACAACTCGTACTGACAGCAGGTTTAGTTGCATTTTGGCTGGGCGGCGAAAAAACGATCAAAGCAATATTTAATGTTTCATCAGTTAATGGCAAACGTCATTATGCAGATGCTATTTGGCAAAAAGTCACCGCTATACTTACCGTAGGCGTGATTGGTTTTATGCTGCTGTCACTCGCCGGCCTTGTGTTATGGGCATTTGCAGGGTTTTGGCGGTTTCCGGCGATGCTACCAGAGCAATTCGTGCTACTACATTTTCAAAATGCCTTTACTCAAATGAGCACACCACTGGTCAATACACTTAGCATTGGGGCCGTCAGTACTGCCTTTGCTGTTTTTCTGACTCTGCTATGCTTGGAAGCTGAGCAATTAAGTGCTAAACCATTGTCACACTTCACCAGTTTTATTATTTACTTACCGCTACTAGTGCCAAGTATTGCGTTTCTATTCGGCTTAGTATGGTTACAGCAGTTGGCCAATCATCAATCAGAATTTTTTAATGTGGCATTTGCCCATCTTTTATTCGTGCTACCGTACGTGTTTTTATCACTGGCCAGTAGCTATCGACGCCTAGATCCTCGTTTCGCTCATGTGGCCGCCAGCCTTGGCGCTGCACCAATTAAAGTGTTCTTTCAGATAAAACTGCCGCAGCTATTTGCCCCTATTTTGATTGCTATAGCACTCGGTCTAGCGATCAGCTTTGGTCAGTATTTACCAACTCTATTGGCAGGTGGCGGACGTATTGCCACTATCACGACTGAAGCAGTGACACTGGCGAATGGTGCCAGTCGGCGTACCAGTGCTGTCTATGCGATTATGCAAATGGCGCTACCGCTTATAGGTTTTATATTGGCTTGGATGCTACCCAAATATTTTTTTAGAAGTGGCGCACGATAGCAGGCTGGTCACAAACAAAAGCAAACGTTATCAAACATTAAAATAATCAGTCGTGAAAAATACAAATAAAGGGTTCCTGATGCCATCATCTCTACAGATAAAAGACTTACAACTGTTTCGTCAAAACGAGCAGTTATTGAGTATCAATGAGCACATCGCTGGTGGCGACATCCTAACCGTGATGGGCCCTTCTGGTAGTGGCAAGTCCAGCTTACTAAACTGGCTAACAGGCACTTTGGCGAGTGATTTTGCCGCGACGGGTACTGTCTGGTTAAACGATAAAAATGTGACTCACCTGCCTGCGCATTTGCGCCGTATTGGTGTTCTGTATCAAGACGCACTGCTGTTTTCGCACCTATCAGTCGCAGGCAATATTGCTTTTGCCATGCCAAAAGGAAACAAAAAACAGCGAGTTAAAAAAATAGCGCAGTCTTTAGCGCAAGTGGGTTTAGAGGGGATGGGAGATCGTCATCCTGATAATCTATCAGGTGGTCAACAAGCACGTGTCGCCCTACTGCGCACGCTGCTGAGTGAGCCCAAAGCGATACTACTTGATGAGCCGTTTAGCAAACTTGATACTCAATTGAGAATGGATACGCGACAATTGGTATTCGATCAGATTCGTACTCATAAGTTGCCTGCTATTATGGTCACGCACGACCAAAGTGACGCTGAAGCAGCCAATGGCAAAGTTATTTATGTAGGACGATAATTTTAGATATCAGAGTCAAATATTAACGCTAAATACCCAAACAAAGTATCAAAACAAGCAAAATACAAAAGGCAGCTCGCATGCTAGACAAGTTTATTACGCCCGTCATCAAGCCGCTGCTAACCCCAATAGTAGCGACATTACATAAGCTCGGCATCACGGCTGATCAGCTTACGGTAGCTGGATTCTTAGTTGGTATATTGGCATTACCACTACTCGCGTTTAAGCTATGGTATGGCGCGCTGGCAGCGATAATATTGAATCGTATTTTTGATGGACTTGATGGCGCAATGGCACGCTACGCACAGCAAAGCTCAAGCGCTGGCGGCTACTTAGATATCACGCTTGATTTTTTGTTTTATGCCGCTGTGCCACTTGGGTTTATTTTGGCCAACCCTGCACAAAATGCTATTGCAGGTGCGTTGTTATTAGCGGCATTTATCGGGACAGGTTCGAGCTTTTTGGCCTTTGCAATTTCTGCAGAAAAATTTAAATTGGACAAGCCGCAGTTTAAATATAAAAGCTTTTACTATCTTAATGGTCTCACCGAAGGCACCGAAACTATTGCTCTTTTTATTGCTCTTTGCATTTGGCCTCAGCATTTTGTGCTACTTGCTGGTATCTTTGCTACTGCCTGCGCTGTTACTATTTTTACTCGTATACATGGTGGGTATCATACCCTCAAGGAGCTCGAATCTACCAAGTAAACATTTGAAGATATACACCATATCAAAACCCAGCCATCATAATCATACCGCTAAGCATTTACTGAATCATCGAGTCGCAGTGCTTCTATAGATAAAGCCATATCTTCAGCAAGGGCGTGTACCGTCGAGCTCTCTATGTCACGCTGGGCAAAGGCACGTAGCCCCATAACTTCTGCCTGTAGACGGCGTCCAAGCCTAACCGGATCAAGCTCACTATCCATCTCACCGACATTCTGCGCTTCCTTAAAGCATTCTATAAAACGTGTCTCCATACCTGCCAGCAGCATTTCCACCTTGGTTAACGCTGTCTGCTCACGCGCGCCCAGCTCTAGTAAACTCTTGACCAACATGCAGGCTCGGCTCGGTAACGCTTTATCACGAATCCCGCCAAGCTGACGTATATAAGCGGCCAGTCCTAATAAAGGCGTTTCATGATGGCTCAATACTCGCTCAAGCTCGGTCAATCCTAGACGCGCATAGTATTCTAGCGCTTCTTGAAACAAGCCGTCTTTACTTCCAAAAGCGGCATAAATGCTGCCTGGACGCATATCAAGCGCTTGTTCGATATCCTTCAGTGAGGTGGCATGAAAGCCCTTTTGCCAAAAAAGCTGTAGCGCACGCTCCAAGGCGTCATGACGGTTGTAAAGTGCGGTGCGTGACATAATGTGCCCCATTTAAAAAGCCGTGACCTCATATAAAAATGGGCACGGCTATAAAACTTGAATGATTGCTCAATTTTATCCTGAATGGGCATAACAGTAAAGTTAATATAACAAACGCACTGGTAAACAAACGTAATGTTAGAGCGCGACCTAGCTATCAACAACCTTAATGATAGCTAGGTGCAAATCTTTATAACGGCTAGCGAGAAACGTGAAAATCTGGTTAATGAGTCAGCAATACATGCTTACTCTTTTGATAAGCGGACAAGCCATCACCGCCCAACTCACGGCCAATACCGCTTTGCTTAAATCCGCCCCAGCCTGCTTCTGGTAATACGATTTGTTGCTCGTTAATCCAAATATGTCCGGCTTTTATTTGGAGTGCCATCTCAAGTGCTTTAGTCTCATCGGCGCTCACGATGGTTGCTGCTAGAGCAAACTTGCTATCATTGGCTAGGCGAATAGCCTCTGCGTCGTCAGTAAAGGCTGTACAGACTAATACAGGCCCAAACACTTCCTCCATCCATAACTGGCTGGTCGTTGGCACACTCGTATAGACAGTTGGCGTTGCAAAATAGCCAGATGCTTCTAACAACTGACCGCCGGTTAAGCAATTTAGATTTTCAGCTGTCGCAATATCAAAGAATTTTTTAACTTGATTCAGCTGCTGCTCGCTCACCAATGGACCCATTTGCGTCTCTGTCGCAAAACCGTCACCAATTTGCAGACTTTCCGTTTTGACTTTTAATGCCTCAAACAGCTGCTCAGCGACATCTTGATGAACAACCAAACGCGACGTGGCCGAGCATATCTGACCTGCATTGGTAAATATACCGCCAATGATTAAATCGCAAGCGTAGTCAATATCAGCATCTGCGCAGACCACGATGGCAGACTTACCACCCAACTCTAGGCTAATGTCTTTGATGCCTTTTGCTGCTTGAGCCATCACCTTTTCACCGACTATATTACTACCAGTAAACGATACTTTGTCAATCAGTGGATGACTGGTCATAGCAGTGCCCACTTCGGCAGCACCTGGTAAGATATTAACCACCCCTTTTGGCAAGCCAATTTCCGATAGGATATTACCTAGCATAAGCTCTGGTAATAATGTCAATTCAGACGGTTTCAATAGCACGGTACATCCTGCCGCTAGCGCAGGTGCCAGCTTCCAAGAAGTCGTCACCATTGGGAAATTCCAAGGGGTAATCAGCGCACAAACACCCACTGGCGAGTATGTCTTTAACAAACGAATGCCTGACTCAAGCGTTGAGACCTTAGACCACGTTGCCTGCTCTGTGATGAGATTGGCATAATAACGGTAGCAAGCAATGGCGTCCCCTACGTCTATCTTTGCTTCTTCAATTGGCTTACCGTTGTTTAATACAGACAGCCCAACCAACTTATCGAATTGCTGCTCCATAGACTCTGCAATTGCATTTAGATAGCGAGCACGCTCACTTACACTAGTCTGTGACCAGCTAGCAAAGGCTTCATCAGCTGCTTCGACTGCCTGCTCTACATGAGCACTGGTGCATAAGCGTGCCGTTGCAATCACCTCACCTGAATTTGGATCATACAACGCATGATTATTCGTATTATCAAAGCTTGCATCACCAGAATCGGTCGCGAGCGCTTCAATCGTAACCCAGTCACCATTGATATAAGCGGCATTTAATACAACTTCGTTTTGAGCCGTTTGTATGGCAGTTTCTCTGGTTAATTCTGTAGAGTTCAGCATTTCCATAATGGTCAATCGCCTTATATTTTTGATCGAGTTGTCTTTATATGCGTAACGTCCGTAACGTCATTGATTAAATGGTCGGTTTAACTGACTACAGAAAAACCGACCATTTGTATATTATCGTCAGGCTAGATGCCTTGTGAATACTAGACACGCCACTAATACAGTAGATGCGCCACAGACGTAATTACTACCAAGCTGATAAGCGTACGAAGGATAAAGATTAAAAATAGCTCTAATACATTTAGCTTAATATTTGACTTCAAAATCAGCGCACCTACTTCAGACATGTAGATAATCTGAGTAATTGAAGCAGCACCAACGATGAATCGTGTCATCTCACTTTCAATGCTTTTACCGACTAGCGCTGGCAAGTACATATCCGCAAAGCCCATAATCATGGCAGGTGCAGCCTTTGCCGCCTCTGGAATCTGTAACCACTCAAGTAGTGGTACAAGTGGTGTCGCGAGCCAATTAAAGACAGGCGTGTACTCTGCTAAGCCAAGACCGATGGTACCGATAGCAAAGATAACCGGAATCAGTCCAAAGTAGATATCAAACAGATTGTGTACGCTGCGTTTGAACACTTTACCTAAGCTTGGCATAGAATGCGCGCGAGTAACCGCACGATTGACTGCCCACTGGTACGTTGTATATTCAGCAGGGATGCCTTCATCTAGCATGCTTTTGCCAGAGTGATACGTATCAGGCTTGAGTGATAATGGCGGTATACGCGGCATGATAATCGCAGCGATAAAACCGGTTAGCGCAATGGTCAGATAAAAGAAGACGAAGTTATTGTCTACACCGATGGTTTTGGCAACCACATAGGTAAAGGCGATAGAAGTGACGGAAAATGTGGTCGCGATAATGGCGGCTTCACGCTGACTGTAGAAACTCTTATCATATTCTTGCATGGTGACTAGCAAGCCGATAGACGCGGCACCAAACCAAGAAGACATTGCGTCGACAGCAGAACGACCAGGCAGTTTGAAAAGTTTGATAAACACTTTACTGGCTAAGGTACCCAAAAATTCCATCAAGCCAAAATCAGTCAAAAATGGTAGCGATAAAATGGCAAAGAAGAACAACGGAATCAGAATAGGAATCAAATCTTCGAAAATGACGCCGCCCGTATTACGATTGATAATAAACTCGGGGCCGACTTGTAGAAAAATCATCCAAACAAACAACATACCTAAAAAACGCGTGGACAGCCAAAACCAATCAACATCAAAAAGCTTTCTTACCAGTGAATCTTCATGCAAATTAGGCTTTAACGCTTTGACTGCCAGTGCACCAAGAGCGGAGATAGTCACTATCGCCATCGCAATATAGGCCACAAATCCACCTAACACGGTTTGTAGCGTATCGGTCAATACACCTAATAAAATTGTGACCTTACCATCCCACTCAAACGGTATGATAAAAAGTGCAATACCCAGTGCTGAAAACAATAGGAACTTCCACATTGCTGCACGCCACTGTGCTGCTTTTGGCGTTTCTGGATCGACCGTATTATTCCCTAAAATCGGCTGCTGCGATTTATCAATAGTATTCGTCATTTAACTTCTCCTTGATGGGCGATGATTGCCAGTTTTTCCATTTCTCTGTCTGACCAATACCTGGGTTAAGCGAATTGGTTGGATCCAGTTTTTTATAAAAATAATGTAGCTCAGCTTTAGCAGGATACACATGCCCCACATTGTGCTCAGCAGGATACTCAATATGACGCTTATCATAAAATGCCAGCAGGTCTTCCTTGAATTGCTTGGCATTGGTCTTAGGTTTTAATAAATAGTCTTGGTGCATGACATGACAGAAAAAATGTCCCAGATAAAAGGTTTTACTGACTTGTTCTTGCAAGTGTTTAGGTAGAGTCTCGTCCCAATCTACGGCATTTCTAGGTAAGGCAATATCGGTCGATAGCAGCTCGCCAAATTTATCTTGATTTAAATTATGATAACGGAACATAGCAGCGGTCGCGGCACTGCGAAATATTAATAACGATTGCGATTCAAGCTCTGTGCATACATGCAGCGTACCTTGATACTGCTGTAGATAGTTTTGCAAAAAATCCTGCGCAGCGGCGATATTTTCGCCATCAGTTTTATTAGAATCTTTATCTGAATTTTTATTAATGCCATTATCAAAGTCATTAACAAAACCATCTGCGACTTTTATAATCAAATGGTAGTTATATGAGAGTGCCTGCGTGGTCAAAGTGGCTGGTAACGACGGCGGCATAAACCTAGATGTCATCTGTAATATCCGATCTGGCAGCGTCTTTGGGAGATGCCATTTATCCAGATAGTAGCCAATCTTTGCTTGCATTCGATACAGCGACCCTATTTTGTTAGCGGTTAATAAGCGCATGCTTAAGCAAGTATCTCGGCCATAGTGCATTGTGATGTTGTTATAGTCTTTGTGCATATACTCTGCCAACACGGGCAATTTCAACTCGCTTTTTAGCCATTGTTGCCTGAGTGTGGTGAAGGTATCAGCGTCGTTGGTCGAGATATAAAACGTTTGCTCTCGCTTAGGCTTGGCAAAGGTCGCCACTCTTACCGCAAATACAATGACCTTGCCAGCTGAACCAGATGCTTCATACAGACCGTTGGGATCATTGTTAAATCTAGCAGGTGTCTCTGCCTCACAATCACGGACTTTGTGCTGATAACGGTGGTTGGTACAGGCTTTACTGTTCGTACTATTCAGATTTTCATTGAACGTGCCAGCCTGCAAATTCTCAAGTATTTCCTCTGGATGCGACCCCAAATCCAGTCCTAAGTGATTGATTAACTCAAACGCTCCTGAGGCATTGCGTCTGGCAAATAAAGCCATCTCAGTATAGGCAGGTCCACGCTGCACCAACATACCGCCTGAGCTATTGCAGATGCCGCCTATCACTGAGGCGCCAACACAACTAGAGCCTAGTACTGAATGCGGCTCACGTCCTAGTGGCGCAAGGGTAGACTCTAATTGCTGCAAAGTAGCGGCTGGCAAAGCAATCAGCTCTGCTGCATCGTTGAGTAAATGCACGCCGCCCAATAACTGCATAGAGATCACGACTAGTGGCCTGTCATAATCTCCATTCGGAGTTGAGCCACCTGTCAGACCTGTATTGGCCGCTTGAGCAATGATAATCACATCAAAAGCGGCACAGATATTAATGACGCGCCATAGTGCCACAAGAGAGTGCGGTATCACAACTGCGACGGTAGCGTCTGTGATAGCCTCAATCGCACCTTGCACATAAGACTGCTGTTGGCTAGGTTTTGTCAATACATTGGTCGTACCAACGACAATAGCAAGCGCCGTCAACAAACGCGGTATTTGCTCATGCCTACTTTCTGACATTTCTCTAGCATTGGGCGTCATGAAGGTGCTTCCTTGCGTAACCAGCGTTTGTCATTTTTTTGTCGTTTTTTAGAACTGTGACTATCGGTCTCGTGATTATCCGTAGCATTAGAGCCAGTATTACTATTAACTAAAATAAGTCACTGTCTCAGCCATTTCTTTTAGAAAGTCGTCTGCTTCATCAATCTCATAAATGATTGGTTGTTTACCCTTTATGTCTGCCTTTAATGCGTCTAGCAGTTGCTGCTTATCGGTTATTCTACGATAGCCAGCGCCAAATCCTGCTGCTAGTGGCTCAAAATTTGGCGTTTTGATATTGACACCAATCAGTGGTAAACCGCCCTCTTCCATGTAACGACGAATCTCACCGTAGCCTTGGTTGTTCCATAGTAAGACGATCAATGGTAGCTCAAGCTCGGCTGCGCAGATAAGCTCGGCAATCGTAAATTGAATACCGCCATCACCCATTAGACTGACGACAGGTAGGTTTGAGCCAACCATGGCCCCGATAGCAGCAGGCAAACCATAGCCTAACGTGCCAAAACCCGTCGATGAATTAAACCATTTACGCGTTGCCAAGGCTTCAAGACCAAGGTTGCCGCTATAGACAGGCTGCGTTGAATCACCAACGAAAATGACGTCTTCCACTTCATCTCTGATCAGTTTTAGTAATGCATTTTGACCCGCAAAGTCTGTCGTTACATCCTTCAAGATGGCTTGTTTTGCTTCATTGACACGTGACAGTGCTTGATGATCGAATGTCTGACCTTCTAAGCGACTACATAAACCACTAATCGCCATCTGCGCGTCGGACAGTACCGCGATATCTGCTCTAAATGGACGCTGCAATTGCTGGGCATCACAGTCGATACGTACCAGCGTGCCGTTGATTTTGAAACCACCATTAAAGAACACATCATAGTCAGTTTCACCAAGCTCAGTACCAATCGCTAACACCCAGTCGGCCTCGGTAATCACGGCTCGGCCTGCGTCTAATGACTGGTTGCTACCCAAACTTAATGGATGACCAGGTGGCAGCAAACCTTTGGCATTAATTGTCAAAAACGTTGGTGCATCTATCAGTTCTGCCAATCGTTGTGCATCGTGGCCGACATCGACACAGCCGCCGCCATAAAGTATTACAGGGTTTTTAGCGGTTTGTAATGACTGCACGATTAGGTCTATTTGCGTAGGATTCGGCAGTGGTCTTGTGACCTGTGGTAGGCTCAAATTATTCGTATCGGCTTGGTTATTTGCTACAGCATCTAACTTAGGCGGCTTAGCAACATGACTAGCATCAGCAGTGATAATATCGATAGGCAGCTGAATATGTACTGGCCCAGGACGTGCGCCGTGAAATAAGGCAAAAGCTTCCGCGATGACTTTTGGTAACGATTCAGGTTGCCAAATAGTCTTACTCGTCAATGCTACTTTGCTAATCATGCCTTGTTGATCATGCAACTCATGCAAATGCCCTTCGCCACTACCCGTGTCTTTGACTTTATTGACACTAGAAATCACTAGCATCGGTATCGAATCAGCCAGTGCTTGCGCCATCGCCGTCATAATGTTGGTCATACCAGGGCCAGTGATGATAAAGCACACGCCAATCTTGCCAGAGGCACGATAGTAGCCATCCGCCATAAACCCAGCGCCTTGTTCGTGACGCGGTGTCACATGACGAATATTGGTATTTGGCAGACCACGATACAGCTCTACCGTATGTACACCAGGGATACCAAAAACAGTCTCTACACCATAATACTCTAGCCACTGCACCAATAGCTCACCGCAGGTTAAAGATGGGGCTGTAGATACGTCAGAAGACATTTGGGTCAGTTGGGTCATGGGTCAGTCATCCTAAAGATTTTAATAAGTATTGGGTTAAATTTTTTATATTGGTTAATGGTTTATTTTTAATCGTTATTAAGTGCTATTCATTACAAGTCATGGTGCCGTAACCAATCATCAATCATGACGTTTAAGCGTTTACCTGAAAAGCTAGGGAAATGACCACCATGAACGATTCTCACTGGCAATGCATTTAAGCGGCGCATGCTCTTGGCGTAGTCAGACATATTGCTGTGCCACGTATCTTCAATTAATGGGCCATCATAGATAAGGTCACCAGAAATCAGCGTTTCGCTAGCAGCTTCCCACAAGGCGATACCACCTGGAGAATGGCCCGGTGTATGAATGACCTCAAATTGACGATTACCTAAGTCAATCATGTCGCCATCTTCTAGTGGCATAATTTTGGCGGGTGCAATGATTTTATAGCCGCAATGGGCATAAGGTTCGGGCGGTAGCGCGTCAAACATCTCGTCATTGACAAACATATCCGCCAATGTACGAGCATTGTCTGGTTCAGCGAGAATATGCGCTTCAGCAGAATGGACGTGACAGCAGTCAAACTCGCTCGCAGCGCCAATGTGATCAAAATGTGTATGACTGGCAACGCCAACAATATCGCGATCAGCAAGCAGAGCAACATGACGGCGCAGCGGCACTGCCCCTAATCCGAAATCTACTAACAAGTCACGCTGACTGCCGCGCACGTGCCATAGATTGCAGCGAAAAAACGGCTTGATCCACGGCTCATCGATGAGCGTGATACCATCGCTATGCACGGTAGTGCGATACCAATTTTCTGGTTTGATTCGAGGTAATGACTGCTCACTCATAAGTCAGCTCCATTAACGACATGAGTATCTTTAAGAGCACGCAGGTCCTTAAGATAATTTTGGTGCGTGCGACTTTCATCAATACGGGCGAGATCGATATCTACTATCATCGTGCCAGCGGTCAGACCAAGCCTCCCGATTACCTCGCCATCGGGATCAGCGACGATGCTATTGCCACAGTAATGAAGGGTGTCTTCTACGCCTGAGCGGTTGATACAAGCAACAAAACATTGATTGTCCATGGCACGAGCGCGAATTTGCAGTACTTGACGCTCTGCATTTGGCAACATATTTGCTGTTGGTGACAGTATGACCTCTGCCCCCGCTTGAGCTAGCTCTCTTGCCACTTCTGGGAACTCATTATCGTAGCAAATCATCAATCCTAATTTACCGAATCGAGTATCAACCACGCAGGACTTTTTACCTGCTATAAAGAACTCGTTTTCACGATCCCATAAGTGACGCTTATTATAAGTCGCAAGGTGTTGCCCATTGTCATCTAGCAGTATGGCAGAGTTGCTTAACTCATCATTAGACTGGCGCTCAGCGAGACCAAACAATAGATGCAAGTTATATTTATCAGCAAGCCTAGCTGCTTCAGTGACAATTGGACCATCGATAGTTTGCGCTAAGCGATCAAGACGCTCAAAGATGTTGTAGCCTGTGAATGCAAGCTCTGGCAACGCGATCAGATCTACTTCTGCCTCTACTGCTAGGCGACAAAGCGACTCTAAAGCTTCTAGATTAACTGTAGGTTCAGCCAGTAAAGGACTGGTTTGAGCAATCATCAATTTCATAATGATGGCTCCTTTTGAGCTGAAGTGACAGCGCTACTAGGACGAGTAAACAGAGTCGCACCTAACCAGTAAAGTCCACCAGTAATGATAAAGACAGGTAATGAAGCACCGAAAGATGGAGGCGCTATCAAAGTCCAGTATGCGGCGAGTGCTGCACCGATTAGATATGCTGCGATAGCAATCTTTGCAGTAGGACGGCCTAACTGTTTAGTAGAATCAAGCAGCTTTGCGGTATAGCCTTCTTGACCAACAAGGTAATAATCAACAATCATGACTGAAAATGCTGGGATAAATAGTGCACCTACGATCAATAAGAAGTTTTGGAATTGGTCTAAAATACCTGGTATCAGCGCCCCAAAGATAGTGACCAAACCAATGATAAGTGCAGGTTTCCAAAAGCTCATGTTAGGAGCAACGTTCATGCAGGATAGCGTTGCGCTATAGACTGCCATTACATTGGTTGTCATGACTGAAAAGAAAATAACTAGAGCAGCTGGCAAACCGAAACCAAAGTCAGCAAGCAGACGAGTCGGGTCGTAAGTCTGTTCCATACCGTTTAAGATAGAAAGCCCTGATATCGTCGCACCCAAACCCATAGCAACGATAGCCGCCATAATGTAGCCAAAGTAAGTACCCCATACGGCAATCTTTGAAGTCTTACAGTTACGGTTGTAATCGGCTGCCGAAGACATCCAAGAGAATGCAGTAGCAATAACGATATCAAACGCGATACCTAACGTAATACCATTACGTGATTCAACTGGCATCTCAAACAGGGTCGATACATCATAATGTTGGTTTAGTTGATAGAGCACGATAACGGTAAGCGCGGCCATGGCTAGTGCCGCCCAACGTTCGACCAGCTCAATACCGAGGTGACCACGTAGCACAATTAGCACCACGACTGTCTCACACAAGATCACAAATAGTGGTAGGTTGCTATAACCTGTGGTCGCCTCAATCGCGTAATTCAGACTCATGCCAGCGAGCAGCGCCTGAATACAGCTCCACGCAATGAGCACACCCATGTTTACCAATGAAATCAACTGGCTACCAAGTGGCCCATAAGCTCTACGTGTCAGAGCCATCGATGGCAAACCGGTACGTTGGCCCATCAGACCAACCAAAAGCAGTGGAATTGCACCGATTAAAGAACCAATGAGTACGGTCGTGATAGCAGTAGTAAATCGTAGATCTGGTACCAACAACATCCCAGTTAAAATGGTCGTGACTACGATATTGGCACCAAACCACAGCGCAAACGTACCAATTGAACCCAAACTGTGTCCAGCTTCATTTGGAGAGAGCGTATCTTGACCAAAAAACGAAGAAGGTTTACTCATTAGTGTCTTCCTTAACCGAGTTGTATTAATACCAGTCATTGCACTGGTGCCGATAAAGCTACTCTATGCTCCACATCTAACCAATAAGAGATTGTCAATAACCCATTCCTTTTAGGGTTATCATACGGTTATCATGTTGAGACGTAACGATTAATAAACTGCTTTAACTTTGTCGTCATAGCGTACGCCTGGCAGGATACATAGCATCTCAAACAATAAGTTCGCCGCCAATACCGAGGTATTACCAAATGGATCATACGGTGGTGATACTTCGACCAAATCCCCGCCCACCACGTCTAGACCACGCATACCGCGAATGATTTCGATGCCTTGAGTAGAAGTCAAACCACCGATTTCAGCAGTACCCGTACCTGGGGCAAATGCAGGATCAATACCGTCGATATCAAAGCTCAAATAGACAGGACCATCACCTAGCTTTTCACGTACTTCAGCCATGAGCGGTGTTAGCGACTTATACCAGCACTCCTCAGCAGGTACCACACGGAATCCTTGCTCAGTTGACCAGTCAAACTCTTCAGCGCTATAGCCTGTACCACGTAGACCAATCTGTACCACACGATTGCCATCAATTAGGTTTTCTTCGACAGCGCGGCGGAACGGCGTACCATGCGCGATTTTTTCGCCAAACATATCATCATTGATATCAGCATGAGCATCGATATGTACCATACCGACAGGGCCATGTTTTTTGGCAAGGGCACGCAGGATAGGTAACGCGATAGTATGATCGCCGCCTAGTGTTAGAGGAATCGCGCCGTGTTTGACGATTTTATCGGTATAGAATTTTTCGATGATATCAACGCTTTTTAGCAGGTTGAATGTATTGATAGGCACATCGCCGATGTCAGCGACTTGTAATGACTCAAAAGGCGCAGCACGAGTGGCCACATTGTAGGGACGAATCATTCTTGACTCATCACGAATCTGTCTAGGACCCAATCTTGCACCGCTACGGTTGGATGCACCAATATCTAAAGGTACGCCAACGAACGCCACATCTAACCCTTCAGCATCGGCTTGAGTTGGCAGACGCATCATAGAAGCGAAACCGCCAAATCTTGGCATATCATTGCCGCTTAATGGTTGATTGAATGTCATAAGTTACTTCCTTGTTCTATTTGGTTTAAGTACACAATTTGCTACATGCCATTGACAATACATAAATATAAGAGAAGGAACCATGGTAAAATTTAGAAGTAAACTTCTATTTTTTCGTAGTAAAGTGCGCTTATAGGTCACTATCAGAAGTTTATGAAAAGAAGTATCGATTAAAAGATGATATTGATTGATAAATGAGGAGCTGCTTTTGATATTGGATGAACTGATAAAGATAGACATCAAAACACTACGCAGCTTTATGGCTATCGTAGAGTGCCAAGGCGTGACGGCCGCCCAGTCGCGTTTGAATGTCACTACTTCTGTGATCAGTGGACACTTAACCCACTTAGAAGATCGCTTAGGAATGACGCTGTGTCACCGTGGTCGAGCAGGATTTAAGCTAACAGAGGACGGTGCCGCTGTTTACGAGGCATGTTTGGGCTTTACCGAATCAGTCGCCAGCTTTCAACATCAGCTGCATTATATTAAACAATTAGACTCAGTTCACGGCGGGCACATCAGGCTTTGCTTGATTGATCAAATGCCCAAGTTTTTTTATGATGCACTTAGACAACGTCTAGCCAACAGCTACCGTAATAACCCGTTAATACACTTTTCTATCGACGTACAAAGCCCTGAGAGCATGTTAGAAAAGCTCTTAAGTAATGAGAGTGACATTGGCGTGGGATACTTTGGCAGCTTTCCACCTTTACTGACCTTTAAGCCAGCATTTGTTGAAAAACAAGTGGTCTGCTGTGGTCGCGAACATAGATTATTTTACAACTCAGAAGGATTAACTTTTGAAGATTTAGAACAGAACTATCCATGGATAAAAAGAGGCTATGTGGTAGAGCACCATATCAATCATATTCGCCCCAAGACATTAAGCGCGACTACTTATCATATGGAGGCGACAGCGCAGCTTATCCTTGCAGGCCACCATGTTGGCTACTTGCCGCGTGATTTAGCGAAGCGTTATGAGGGTATGGGACTGATGAAAATACTGCTGCCTGATGAGGCAAGTTATGATGTCGAGCACCATTGGGCATATCGAGAAAATCAGCCTAAACAAGCGGCTGACTTTTTGAATAAGATGATGAACTTACTATAAAGAGAATACGAATATCACTGCACTACTACAGACGGTTGTTGATGCTTGAGACCAATGCTTCTAAGCTTACCTTTTTCACCTACTTCCTTGATGACCAGTGACCACTCATCGTTCACCACAACTGTATCGCCTGAAACGGGTGCGGTACCTAAATGTGAGGTCACATACTCAGCGACTGTCTGCTCCCACATATCTTTGGTACTGTCTGCTTCGGTCGTTTTCAGCGTTTTTACCAAAGGTTTGGCGACCATGGCTTCTGAAAAAAATGGCAAATCTCCGAGTTTTACACTGGGTGATAGCAACCAATCACCATAAAAGTCATCAATAGCCTTACGATCTAACGTTGTGTCATTAAAAATCTTAGCGATTTTGCTAGCGTGATTACCTCGCATGGCGTACCAAACACTATCACCAAATTTTATTTTCGTATTTTCATCAACGACGACGATTTGTTGACCGCGCACCAACGCAAATATACTAATCTCATCAGGGCTAATGCCTTTTGAGATTCCCATAGGATGGCGGCCAATAGCAAATGCGCCTGATTGCGCCTCAAACTCATACAAAGTAATACTCGCCTTATCCGATACCCAAACCTCGTGTTCTTCTTTGGGATCTTTATTGGTTGGAATACGTACCTTAAATAAATTCGCCATAGTAGGAATGGTCGTGCCTTGCAAAATCAGTGACAGCACCACAACCCCAAAGGCAATATCAAACAGCATAAAGGCGTTATCTATCCCTGCCATGACGGGCAAAATCGCAAGGGTAATGGGCACCGCACCGCGCAGACCAACCCAAGAGATAAACCCAATCTCTCGATCTTTAAATTTAAATGGTTTCACACTAGTATAGACCGCGATAGGACGGGCAACGAAGATCATGAACGCCGCTATCGCCACCGAATAATGCCAGACATTAAGAACGTTTGATGGCGTGACCAATAGCCCCAATACCACAAACAACACCGCTTGCGACAGCCACGCAAAGCTGTCCATCACGCGCATGACATGCTCTGTCGAGCGCACCTTGTGGTTGCCGATTAGCACCCCTGTGAGATACACCGCCAAAAACCCACTACCGCCAATCAAGTTGGTCGCAGCAAATACCGCCAAGCCCGCTGAGAGTATCAAAATGGCATACATGCCCTCTGCCAGATGTATCTTGGGTAATAACCGAGAGAGCAAATAACCAAAGAGCAAGCCCATGCCCAATCCAAAGCTCAACTGTTGAAACAGTAAGACCAAAAAGCCAAATGCTGTCTGACCAGCAGGGTCGACGTTTAGAGCAATTAACCCCGTCACCAATAAAATGGCCAAGGGATCGTTGGCACCAGATTCTAACTCGAGCGTGGCTTGAACGCGGTCATTGAGCTTGACCCCGCCATTACGCAGTAGAGAGAATACAGCGGCCGCATCGGTTGAGCCCACAATCGCTGCCATCAATAGACCAAAACGCCAGTCGACATCGAGCAACCAAGTAACAAATACCCCGAGCACCAAAACCGTGACCAGCACGCCCCAAGTAGCCAAGGTAATCGCAGGTTTTAGACCCACTCGAAATGATTTAAAGGATGTACGTAAACCACCATCTAACAGGATACAAGCCAGCGCCGCTTGTCCCACAAAATTGGCCAGCCCATATTGAGAGAACTCAATACCCAAGATACCCTGCTCGCCTGCCAACATACCCACTATCAAAAACAGCAACAACAATGGTACGCCTAAGCGCGCCGATAATGTACTCGCCATGATACTGGCGAAAATTAGTACTGCGCCTACGAGATACAGGATATTTAAGGTATCCATTTTTTTTGAGCCCTATTTTTTATTATTAAGAATAGTAATTGATTGCGATGAGGTTTTCGTTATCTTGCTGTTAGTAGATATTACACCAGTGAGCCTATCATAAGCGGCCGTTATTCAAAATATGAATGACAATTATTTATAATGATATTAGCATCACTATCAGAACTAGCAGCCAATACTAAATTAATAAAAAAGACTTCAATAAAAAAAGTTTAAATATTAAAGTGAAGCCCATAAAATGCCATTGCTAGGCTAAAAGAGTTTACGTCTTAATACTACTTAACCTTGAATGTATTGCCATGTCAGTACTAGAATCGCAGCCGCAATCGTCCAAGCGACCACACCTAATAGCAGTGCCTTGTATAAGCTCATATAACTGATGCTAAAAAAAACCACAAAGGTATAAATCAAATGCGGTATGACACCAAGCATACTAAATATCAGCGCGACCTTTAAATCAGCGGGACTGCGCTCAGTACCAACGATAAAGTGACTGATTAACGTAAAAGTGGGGAATAGTGGCGCAAGCGCCGCCAAATAGAAAAATCGGGTTTGGGCGAACATTTGAATCGCCAGTACCATCAAGGCGCCGATAAGCATTTTTAACCAAATCACGACGGGTCCATCTCCTGTTGACTATAAAGGCTGAACGTAGCCCAATCCGCCATGATACTAAAGTCTGCAAACTGACATAAGAGCAATCGCTGATTAATTAATCCGTATGATAAAAAAATGCAAAAACCCCACTTAGCTAAGTTGCTAAATGGGGCTATTTACTTCTATTAAGTAAGCTTCTACGAATTGCTTAATCCTTTTTTGGCTTTAGTGCCGCGCTGATGTCTGCTAGCAATGGCGGTATATCATGCTTGTCTGCGATCACCTCAATCATTATAAGCTTATCGGTAGTCGCAGCAGCTTTGTCGA
Source organism: Psychrobacter sp. MES7-P7E (assembly GCF_002863645.1). NCBI lineage: Bacteria > Pseudomonadati > Pseudomonadota > Gammaproteobacteria > Moraxellales > Moraxellaceae > Psychrobacter > Psychrobacter sp. MES7-P7E. The sequence goes on from NZ_PJBU01000085.1 coordinate 26,087, forward strand.
AAGCAGATTTTAGCTCGCCTGCCGTCTCTGCTTTGAGCAATACACTGTTTGCTTCGGTGGCGCCAAAAGCTTTTGGCATGATCTGCCAATCGCATTTAGGAATATCGTTATAATATTGATTTTCGCCATGAATGGCACGCTCTACCGTATAACCATCGTTATTGATTAGGACGATGACTGGATTGATACGCTCTTGAATCATGACCGCTAGCTCTTGGATCGTTAGCAATGCTGAACCGTCCCCAATTAATAACACACTGCGTTTATCTGGCGATGCAATTGCCGCACCCAAGCTGGCAGGTAACGTGTAGCCAATTGATCCCCACATCGGCTGCCCATATGACGTTACCCCTTCTGGCAAGCGCACATCACTGATACCAAAATAGGCCGTCCCTTGTTCAGAAAACACCAAGTTATTGTGATCTAAGCGGTCAGCGATAATATGCCATAAATCATCTTGGCGGATAGCCTCACTGTCTTTGCCTTTTTGTTCGTGCGGCTTAACTTCTTCACAGAAAGGTTTTGGTACGATGTTAATGCCAGAGGTCATCACTTCATGTAGGGCTTGCAACGCATCTTTTAGCGCAATCGGTGCAAAGTTCTTACCCCTGATAGAAGCACGCTCATAATGCAAGTCTACGACCACATCTTCATTGATATCTTGACTAAACCCTGCAGTAGTGGTATCAGTATACTGCACCCCTACTTTGATAAGGCATTCGCAGTTTTCTACCGCATCTTTGACAATTGGACGCGAAGCAACACCCGCATAAGTACCTGCCCAACGATCGCTATTTTCATCGAGTAGCGTCTTGCCCCAAGATAGCGTGGTATAAGGAATATCGGTATCAGCGATCAATGCTTTGAGCTGTGACTGTAAGCCTAAACGATGCACCATCAAATCTGCCATTAGGGTCGTGGTCTTATTTGGCAAAAAATCGGTTAGTGCTTGCTTAAAATCTGATAATGCCGCTTGGCTAGTAATGTCTTCTTGACTATCGATCAGCTTGGTCGTTGGTGGATAGATAGGCTGGCGCGCAACGTCTGGTGATAGCAATAGGTAACCTGGGCGATGCTTTTTGAGAATTAAGCGAATCACTCTATCAATTTCTGAAGCAGCATTTTCAGGAGTAAGCTGCGCTCGTGCTACCGTCACAGGTTCAACCATCTTAATAAAATGATTGAATACGCCATCACCAAGCGAATGATGAATACGGCGCTTTGAATCTTGTAGCGCTGTGCTTGGTGCACCTACGATATGCAATACCGGTGCATACTCAGCAAAAGAACCTGCAGTCGCGTTGATCGCTGACAGCTCGCCCACGCCAAAGGTCGTTACCATAGCGGCAAATCCACGCTCGCGTGCATAGCCATCGGCAGCATAGCCAGCATTTAGCTCATTGGTATTACCCACCCAGCGTAGCTTGTCAGAGGCTAGAACGTTATCCAAAAAAGTTAAATTGAAATCACCAGGTACGCCAAATATCTCAGATGCACCCGCTTCTGCGACACGATCAAACAAATAATCAGCGATGGTATATTGTTGACTCATTTTTTATCCTTATGACTTATCTTTGTAAGTATTGATAATTGTGAATGTGATTGAGGTTAAATTATAAAGTGCGTCCCAGCTTATTTATGTACTACAAAGCTTTTGGAATACATATTATAATAAACCGTTATAACATATATCTACGGCCAGAAGACACGCCTGTTTTAATAACTTTAATTTTTTTCGTCATAGGTGTTGACACCTAAAAAAAACTGCGTATAATACGCCTTCATCAACTGACGATAGTTAATTGATAATTAGCGGGAATAGCTCAGTGGTAGAGCATAACCTTGCCAAGGTTGGGGTCGAGAGTTCGAATCTCTTTTCCCGCTCCAAATACTTAAAAAGCCTCACTTAACAGTGAGGCTTTTTTTTGTCCAATTTTCAAGGGCTGTAGAAGATATTTCGAAATATATTTTCTAATTCAGTTAAGTCTAGCTACTCAATCAAAAAGCCCGTTTTCGGTGCGGTGCCCATTTGGTGCCCAAACCGTGCCCTGCCCTAAAACTGCGTATGCGTATCTGACCACAACCTAGCTATTTTTGGTTCAAAAATCATCATGATACCTAACCTAGTAAATTTGGCACTATGCTAACTTTTGAACCCAACCTCAATTCAGGAAAAAACGTGTTTCTCAGAGGTATAATTTTTCTAAAATGCATTTTGGTTTTATAACATCTAAGATTAATTGTCGTTTAAACAGTGATGACCACAACCTAATATTTGAAAAAAATTGGGACGAGTAGAATATTTATCGGCGCTAAGTTTGATGATTTTCAAAACACTCCAAAGAACTATTCTATTAAGCATTCTAACTTTCTTCTGAACCCCATTCCTCACAAACTTCATCTTCTTCATAGAGGATAATATCGCCGGGTGTGCAATCTAAAAGCTTACAAAGCTCATTTAATGAATCAAAGTCTATTCTAGTGACTTCATTATTGTACATTCGATACAAAGTAGATCTTCCTAGTTTAGACATCCTGTCAGCATCAGCTACACGGATGCCTCTTTGTGCAAATAAAACAGGTAAATTGAGCTTAATCATTTATAAAATCCCTAAAGTGATAAAAAAGTGCTTGCAAGTGATAATATTTATAGATAATATGTACTAATTAGTGATAACTAATCATTCACTAATAGTAAATTTATTTCACATGGAGAACTATTATGTCACAGACTTATCTCACTACTCAAGAATTAGCCGACCGTATCAAATACGATGCACGTACTATCCGTAACCAACTTAAGGACACTGTTTTGATTGAAAACATCCATTACATTCGTCCTTTTGGCGGTCGCAAGATTTTGTACGTTTGGGAGCGTATCGAAGAGGATATGTGCAAGCCGGTTATGAGTGTCATCAACGGTATGGCTTTACAGTAAGTTTTATTTAAACAAGGAGTCAAATAATGGCGTCAATAAGATCGAGACGTGGCAAGCTATTCGTAGATTTTCGATATATGAATATGCGTTGCCGTGAGACGACTAATCTCACAGACACTCCAGCTAATCGAAAGAAGCTGGCTAAAATTATCGAAAAAATGGAAGCAGAAATTACCCTAGGCATCTTTGACTATGCTGCTTACTTTCCAAAAAGTGAACGAGCACAGGAGATGATGGCACTGGCTGATAGAGCCGAAGCTTGTATCAGTCGCAATCCAACCTTTAGGCAGTTTGTCGATATTTGGTATGAGGAGAAGAAGATTGAATGGCGACCGAGCTATCGGCAAAAGATACAGATTATTCTAGATAAGTATCTCTTACCTGAGTTTGGTGGTAAAGCGGTACATGCTATAAAAAAATCAGACTTGCTGACCTTCCGTAGCTCCCTCGCCAAAGTTCGTTACGGTAAAGATGGTCAGTCAAGTCTGTCAGTAGCACGAATCAATCAGATTATGATACTACTTCGTATGATACTAGAAGAAGCGTCTGATCGCCATGAGTTTGAGATGCCTTATAAAAATATTAAGAATCTTAAACAAACTCGTCCGGATGTAAACCCGTTTACATTGAGTGAGGTATGGCTGTTTTTAAAGCATGTTCGAGCTGACTATAAGCCCTACTACACTATTCGCTTCTTTACAGGAATGCGTACCAGTGAAATAGATGGGCTGAAGTGGGATTGCATTAATTTTGATCGCCGTGAGATCAGTATAAGAGAGGCATTAGTTAATGGTGAGATGGGTCCAACAAAGACATTAGGCTCACAGCGTGATATTGCAATATCACAGTTAGTCTACGATGCTTTGCTAGAGCAGAAAGCACGCACCTATGGTAAGTCAGAGTTCGTATTCTGCAACTCACAGGGCAATCCGATGGAGTACCGTAATGTGAATAGACGGGTATGGAAACCCACCCTTGCCCTACTTGGGCTGAAACACCGGCGTGCTTATCAGACTCGGCACACGGCAGCGACGCTTTGGCTGGCTGCTGGTGAGAATCCTGAGTGGATAGCACGGCAAATGGGTCACAGCAGTACGGAGATGCTGTTTAGGGTGTATAGCCGCTATGTGCCTGATATCACCCGTCAGGATGGCTCAGCGATGGATAACTTGCTACTTGCGAGCAAAGAGAAGTTAACTAGCGTATCGAATAGCTCTGACACTGAAGCACTTATCAGGAATAAACAAACTGATAAGGAGACGTCACTATGACAATTATCAATTATGAAGAGCTGTTTGGTGAGTTTAAACCTGATGGCGCAATCAGTGAAGATGCGAATGAGATTGCTAATGCATTGATGCGTGAGTTGTACATTTCATCGGGTTATAACCTAGCACGCTTCTTGGGAGTAAAGCGGTGCTTTAATAATGATATGGCAATGCGTGTGTGGGTGCAGAAGCGCTTAGACTCGAGTCTTGGTTATGTGATTGAGGATATGCGTTGTCAGCTTCAGAGCGAGCTTTATGAGCTATTACCGCACTCTGACTATGTCGGTTACTAAGGAGAAAGTGATGAGTGTAAAACTTCAGCCGAATATGACGCAGAGCCCATATGATATCAAAATATGTGAGGATT
>NZ_PJBU01000086.1:0-30538 GCF_002863645.1 Psychrobacter sp. MES7-P7E
GAATAAAACTCTTCTTCGCATTATGGCTCATTGTCTTTTATCAAATCATTAGTAGTACAAAGCAATTTATCTTAATGGTACTACCATGATTATTACAACGACTTACTCGAAAGACGAATTATACAGAAAGTATCCTATCCCAGTTAGCCAGATTTATGTGTATGGATAGACATGAGTAAGCCAAATCCTGCCATCAGAGTCACGATAGCCGTACCACCATAACTAATAAATGGTAGTGGAACACCTACGACAGGCAAAATACCGCCAACCATGCCGACATTGACGAATATATAAACAAAGAAAGACATGGCGATAGCACCAGCCAACAATCTGCTGTAAACATCAGGATGAGTGAAAGCGATATATAAGGCGCGTGATAAAAGGCAGAAATAAATGAACATCAGTAGCATCACACCGAGTAAACCAAACTCTTCGGAGAAGGCGGCAATAATAAAGTCAGTATGGCCTTCTGGTAGGAAATGTAGGTGTGATTGCGTGCCTTCCAGATAGCCTTTTCCAGTGAGGCCACCAGAGCCAATGGCTGTCTTTGATTGAATGATGTTCCATCCAGCACCTTGTACATCTGCTTCAGGATTAAGGAGTGTTAATACCCGCGTACGCTGATAGTCATGAAGTAAAAAGTTCCAAGCAAAAGCAATAAACGGCACAGCTAAAATTACAGCAGCAGAAATCAATCGCCACGAGAGGCCTGCTAAGAAAAGCACAAATATGCCGCTAGCAGCGACCAGTAACGACGTACCAAGATCAGGCTCTTTAGCAATTAATAGCACCGGTACAATGATCAATGCTAAGGTGATAGCAATGCTAGATGCTGACGGTGGCAAATCACGCTTAGACAAAAACCAAGCACACATCATTGGCATACCAAGCTTCATAAACTCTGAAGGCTGCACACTACCGAACCCAGGCAAATTGATCCAGCGCTGAGCACCCATACGTACTTCACCGATAATATCTACCAATACCAATAATATAAGTCCTAAGACATAAAATATGGGCGTAAAAGTACGATAGAGACTGGGCGGTATCTGCGCCATGGTAAACATTACCGCGAATGCCACTCCATAACTGACCATTTGGCGAATAACCATACCAATATCTTGGCTGGCGGCGCTGTATAGAATCGTCAGACCAATACAACAAACCGTCAATAACAGTAAAGTTAACCATGGGTCGATATGAATACGTTGCCATAGCGTCGGTGCATGACCTTGACCCAAATGATGGCTCTGACGTGAAAAACGATATTGCGGGTTAGAAGACATAGGCAGAATTTGGCTAACAATTGGTGTAGGAGGGAAGTACTAACTAAATTATCTCATTGTAAATAATGATGAGAAGCGTACTTAAAAGTACCGACTTTAATAAAAGTATGCGAGCACGCGATGGCTATATAATTCACAAATAATAATAAAGTCACTCAATTATAAAAGTTGTAGGGATAAGTGTTAATTATCAATATTGGACTTCAAATTAGAAGCGATAGTTTAGCCTGCTTGTTGAAAATTTGATAGTATCGATAAAACGTTTTTAGCGGTAGTTTATTGCAATGATAAAATCAAAAATCCATGCGTATAGGCAAATTTGCCAACCTATTATCACCCTTATCCTATGTGCTGGCAGTGTCAGTGCTCATGCCGTTATTATTAGTGACGATAGTGAACGCCGTATTCAAATACGTCAAAGTAGTGGTACAAGTGATAATATTAATGCGTATATAACACCTTCTACCAACAGCTCAAATCAGCGTCCTGGTGTCACCATGTTGAGTGGGGCGAATACATCAAGTGGCGACAGTATGCAAAACTTGATTGTACAAAAGCAGCGTGATTTCGAGATTGATGCTAGGTTGTCCATTGAAGAAAACAAACGTGTGAATGTAGTGAGACGCGGTACTACTTATAGTACAGCAAACAACACCTATAATGGTGCTTATAACGATTCTATGAATATGGACTTTAATGCATGGTTAAATAGCAATAGTTATCGTGCCAGACAAGTAGCAGAGTATGAGCGTTATCTTAGCGCACGAGTCGGATCACAGAATGTACCGCCATTGTCTCAACTGCTGACGACTGCCCGTAGTTGGAGTAAATGCGGATATGAGCCTTATCAACTGCCACCTCAAGAACTATGGTCTAACATTGTACCAACATTACGCCTTTATAGTGAGTTGAAAAACCAAGGTATTTTACCACTTAGTAGTGAGATACGTTCGGTATATCGTAACCCAGGTTTGAATGATTGTGCAGGCGGGGCAGACGGTAGTAAGCATATGAATGCAAGTGCTATCGATATATGGGTACCTGAGTATGAAGACAATCTATGGCGCTTGAGTACCATGCATGATGGCTTATGTCAGTTTTGGCAGTATCAAGGACAGCCTTATAACTTTGGCTTAGGATTATATGCGACAGGGGCTATTCATTTAGATACTGATGGTTATCGCAAATGGGGATTCAATCACGCTAGTAGTTCCTCTTCTTGCCGCTATTAATTGATTTATCAAGAATCGAGAATTCAAATAATTATAAAGTTAGCCGGGATAACGCTAGATATATATTCATTTTTATATATACTATTCCGGTGTTTACTAAAAATAATAATTTTGTAATTATTTGGTAGGATTCATAGGATAGACGCATGAGTTCATTAAAAATTTGTTTGGTCTTTAAAAACTATGCTTTAATAATATCTGTTATCAATCGCCTTTATATTTTCATGGCTTATAAAGAAAACCACCAAATTTACTTTAAGCGAAAACTATGAAAAATCAGCGCTTGACAATGAAAAACTATCATAAATTAAATAACGAGAAGCAAAGTTTTTTGCACTCGAACTATAAGTATGGCGCTTTGTTTACTTCTGCACTTATGTCGGTATTATTGATTAATGCGTGTAGTACAGAGATGTCCTCTGAAAACAATATGATAGTGACGGATAAAGCTGATAGACATATACAAAGCTCTAAAGAGATAGAAGATAGTATCAAGAACTCTTACGCTCGTTTAGCCTCTAAGCGCTCTGATGTCTGTCCAAAATTAATTCAAGAAGAAACAGGTAATCAGGTTATCGAACGTATATCAGAGGTCATGGTAAATGACTACTGTGATTATTTCTTATATCCGCGAGAGGGTCAGCGCCTCAATGTTAAAGTAGATAACCGTCAAATAGAAGCGCTATTAATTGTGCCGACGCTACATAACTTTGCCAATGGTAATTATAAAGTGACGTCTTATGATAAGCATGTTATCCGTTTGAGCTATAACGGGGCTACCCATAAGCCTGAGCATTTTGTCTATGATGTTGCGCTAAAAATTTCTGACGCCAAGTATTCCTAATGCCAAGCATTAAGAATGTTCTGCTTCTTATTTAAAGATTATAGCCGTTCAAATATTTAAATGGACATATTATGAGTAGTATTTTTTACCATTTATAATACGTCCATTGGATTGATAACGCTTATTTCTAATATTGCTTCCTAGCGATTTATTTCTTACTGGTTTTTTCTACCACTTTCTTTTCTTTCCAAGGATCTTCTTGCCCAACCGTAACTATTAAAAAGTTATCAGGCTTTAGCGTATCTCGCATGGTTTGATTGACCTCTGAAAGTGTGACTTGATCAATGCGATTGGTATAGTCAGCTAAGTAATTATTCGGCAATTGGTAAAAATTCATCATTCCAAGTAAGCTATTAATACCAGCATTGCTCGCAAACCCCATCGGGAAGCTGTTTTTCAAATTATCTGTAGTTAAGCGCATCTCCTCATTGGTGATACCCTTGTCTAGCGTCTCATTGATAACCGCTAAGCTTGCATCAATAGCCGCACGCGCCTTGTCATTACGTGTTGAAAAACCAATCTGGTAGGGACCTCGAGAGAGCATCGGATTCATCGATCCCGAGATTCCATAAGTATAGCCGAGGTTCTGTCTTACCTCCGTCATTAGTCGCGCATTAAAGTCACTGCCTGCCATGACTTCGTTTCCAACAGCAAAGTTGGTCTGCTGCTGCTGTGCTATTGGGTCAGTTGCCCGTTTACTACCCAGCTGTCCCATGAGTACAGTGGTTTGAGTGCTTGGGAATGGAATATGAACGTGCTGCGCTTTAGTCAGCGGTTTCGGCTCAGGTAAATCAGTGGCAGCTTGGCCGGTAGGCAATTTAGCAGTGATGTCTTCTGCCAGTTTTTTGGCTTGTTTTAATGTCAGGTTGCCGGTCATAGCAACAGACGCGTTTGCTGCAACTAGATATTTATTTTTAAAGTCTATCAGTTGTTGCTTCTCAATCGTAGGAACGCTTTCTAGCGTGCCGACTGATGGATGCGCGTAAGGGTGAGTACCATATAGAGCCTCGTTGAAAGCGATACTTGCTAAGCTATTGGGATTTTGTTTTTGTTGCTGCAGGCCTACCAACAGTCTTGCTTTATTGCGAGCTAGAACTTGCTCGTCAAAGGTAGGTTCACTCACCATCTGTGTCATTAAGTCAATGGCTGGCAGGAGATGCTTATCATCAGATAGGCTACGCAGTGAAACAATAAACATATCCTTATAGGCGCTACTGCTTAGATTGATGCCCAACGTTTCCACTGCACGAGTAAATGCATTTTCATCTAGGCTTTTTGAGCCCTGTTCGAGCATCGTCGCTGTCATATTCGCAATACCAAAACCATCCTTTTTGATACTACCATCACGCGCGCTACCAGCATTAAAACGCAAATCAACATCGACAATTGGCAAGGTGGTCGTTTGTACAAACATAACAGGTACGCCAGACTTGGTCTTAAACTGTTGAATGGTCGGTACGGTGACTTTTAAAGGTTTGTCATCGGCTAAGCTGGTCAGTTTAGATAGAGCAGCAATTGGCGCACTTGCATCGACTGCAGCAGGTGAGCGGTAATCTTCAGCAGCTGTTGTATCAGCTTGAGCAGTAGTAGCCAAGATGCTAAAAGCAAAAATTACGCTAGCACTGAGATAAGATCCCTTTTTAGATGCGATAGTGCTTCTTATAGAGGCTGAAGCAGTTTTAAAAGATTTTGGTTTTGCTTTAGAGTCGTATTTATTCTGAATCATGAGTTTCTTCTTATTAAGAATACGGTGCTATGGCCATTTTTATGAGACGTTTGATAATAGGCAGCGACTATTTCGCTGGGGTTTTACTGTCTTTAGGTGGCACGACATGCATCACCGTCAAGTTGTCTTTGACCAAATATTTTTTGCTGGCAGCCTGAATGTCAGCCACACTGATACCGTCGAGCTTAGCTGGTAACTTAGCAAGCAGTCTGTCATCTAGACCGATAGATTGTAACGAGCCAATCATACGTGCCTGTCCTTCCATGCTGTCTTGCGCATAAATCAAACCAGTAACCGTATTGGTCTTGGCGCGACTGATCTCGTCATCGGCAATAGGATCGGTTTTTAGCTTTTCTATTTCCGAAGTTATAGCTTGTTGTGCTTGCTCTAAGCTGACGCCTTCACGCGGTGTTGCTTGAATCAAAAACAGCCCATCACCGCGATCTAGCAAGTCGTAAGAAGTACCAACCGTCGTCAATATACCTTGCTCACGTATCAGTCGACTCTCTAAGCGTGCAGATAAGCCGCCATCGAGCACATCTTGCGCAAGTGAAAGGGCATAAGCTTGTTTTTCATTGTTGGTGCCTGCCGTGGCAAGGCTTGGCACGTTGTAACCCATCAGTAGAACGGGCACTTGAACGGCTTGCTCAGAGTCTACCTTTTGATAACCACGGAAGCCTTTTTGAGTCACAGAGGTACGTTTGGGTAGGTTGCTTTTTTCTAAATCACCAAAGTAACGTTTGACTTGAGTAAGTACTTCTTGTGGTTGCACGTCGCCGACGATGACTAACGTTGCATTATTTGGTGCATACCATGTCTTATACCAGTTTTTTAGATCTGAAAGTTTGATCGATTCTAGCTCGTTCATAGGCCCAATAACAGACTCACCCTTTGGACTATCAGGTAAGGCCAGCAGACGAAATGACTCATACGCTTTGGCAAGCGGATTGTCATCAGTACGTTGGCGGCGCTCCTCCATGACCACTTGATGCTCTTTTACAAATTCTTTTTCATCGAATATAAGGTTTTTCATGCGATCTGCTTCAAGCTCTAGCGCTAACGGCATACGATTGGCAGGGAATAGCTCGTAGTATCCGGTATAGTCATAGCTGGTAAAGGCATTATTGACACCACCAAACTTAGCAATTAGCCGCTCATAATCATCACTAGAGACATTGGTCGTGCCCTTAAACATCATGTGCTCGAGTAAGTGAGAGATACCACCTTTATCAAGAGGCTCATCTGCTGAGCCCACTCGGTACCAGATTTGTGTCATAGCGACTGGGGCACGGTGGTCTTCTTTTATGACGGCTTTTAGACCATTTTCTAACTGATATTCATGTCGACCTGACATATCCATTGTCAACTCAGACGGCTGAGTGTCTTTGCTCGTTTTATTTTCATCTGATATGTTTTGAGCCAAGCTATCGGTTGCGATTGAGCTTGTCGCAGTTGCAGAATTAGTAGGCATCGTGTTGGTTTGACACGCAGTAAGTGACGCTGCTACTACTAAGGCACAAGCCATGCGTAATGGCGCAGCTGCTATAGGTAAAGACAATGGCATGGTATGGTCTACTTATATAGAATAATAATAGAAGAATTAAATGCTAATCATAGTGATAGAAGACATTACAAAGAAGTCTGAGCACCAACCATAACGCTAGCAGTCGGTCTAAACTCTTGCGTCGTCGTGCAACCTGTCACCAATATAGTCGTCGTTAATAAAACAGCTACACTGATGCTGCTGATTTTTTTGTAGTGCTTAGAGAGTAATGACATAACGGATTCCTAATAAGTATTTATCGAATAAGTCTTGGTAGAGTAGGCGAAGTCTGACAAGTAACAGGTCAGAATTTTGTGTCCAAACCTTAAGCAAAACTTTCTCAAATCATCGAGTGATTTTTTAAACAGATAGATTTTGACGATAGTCTAATAGGGTAAGGGCTGAGCATGACTTGAATTATGCTAAAATAGGTCAAAATTAGATGTCATGTCGCTCGTAGCCAGATGACAACCTATAAATCCATTAACAATAAACAAATAATTGATCGTGATAACTTTTAGGGCAAATTTATGAACAACCCAAACAATAGCAACCGCGTAGTCATTAACCTTGATGCTGGTCTTGACGACTTAGATGACGATGATATTACCTTACCCAGTCTACCGGTGCAATCTGTGCCCATTATTGATGAAACAGAAAATATTGCTCCGCAAAAGGACAGTATGGTAAACCAAGACGTCTCTAGTAATGATGCTGCGGACAATATTGCTTTAGCGACGCCAATTGTTATGACAGAAGAGCATAATGTCCCTAAAGGTAATTCTGAAAGCTTTTCGAGCGCTAAAGAGACAGCCGCTGCTACAAGTCAAACTAATACTGCGTCAACCATTCCTGCTATGCCATTGCAAGAGCAGTTGGGTGATACACCAAGCGTAAACCCAGTGGCTGACAGTAATGTACAGGCAGCTACTACCAAAGAGCCTGCTACAGAGTTACAAGAGTCACAAGAGACTAAAGAAAATAAGAAAAAGGGCAGCTGGTTTAACCGTATGAAAACGGGCCTCAGTAAGTCACGCAAAAACTTAGCCGAAGGCATGGTCAGTATCTTAATCGGTGGCAAAGAGATTGATGATGAGCTATTAGAAGAAGTCGAAGATCAGCTATTGGTAGCCGATATTGGCGTCAACGCGACAAACCGTATCATCAAGAGCCTCACCGAGCAGACAGATCGTGGTGACTTGATCTATGCACACTCTCTATATAAAGCATTGCAAAGTGAGTTGGTTGATATCCTTACACCGAAAGTTGAGCCATTGGTGATTGATACTAGCAAAAAGCCGTTTGTTATATTGGTAGTAGGGGTCAATGGCGTAGGGAAAACCACAACGATTGGTAAGCTTGCCAAGCGCCTACAAGGTGAAGGCAAATCAGTCATGCTGGCAGCGGGCGATACGTTCCGTGCGGCAGCTACTGAGCAGCTACAGATTTGGGGCGAGCGCAATCATATTCCAGTAGTGGCGCAAGGTCATGGTTCTGACAGCGCTTCTGTCATTTTTGATGCAATGCAGTCAGCCAAAGCAAAAAATATCGATGTGCTTATCGCCGATACTGCGGGACGTCTGCAAAACAAGACACATTTAATGGCAGAGTTGGAGAAAGTCGTACGTGTCATGCGTAAAGCGGATCCAAGTGCCCCGCATGAAGGTATGATTGTGCTAGATGCTGGCACGGGTCAAAATGCTATCAACCAAGTCGAGCTGTTTAACAAAGTTGTGCCACTGACAGGTATTACTATTACTAAGCTAGACGGTACTGCTAAAGGTGGTGTGGTATTTAATATTGCCGAAACGACAGATGTGCCTATCCGCTATATCGGTGTGGGTGAGTCGATTGATGACTTGCGTTCTTTTAGTCCGAAACAATTTGTCGCCGCTTTGTTCGAGACCGACGATAAAGAATAAGAGAGCCAGTTTTAATTGGTAAATCATTTTTGAGATAATTTGGAAGTAGACGCTATGATAGTTACCACAGCAGCCTTTGGGTCACATCGATTAACACTGATTGCTCGTGTCAATGGGCATGGTCAGCCTATGCTCGTTGAAGCCAACTGGCTGCTGGCAGGTAACTCATGGCATAGCTCAAAATCTGTACCCAAACTTAAAAAGTACTATGGCCTGACAGACGAAGACTTTACCTTTATAGATAAAAATAGCCTAAGCATGAATGAACCTGCTCAAGCGTTATTAATAGAAACGATTTTTCAACTTAAAGACTATGCTGATGGTAAACGTAAGACATTGGATTTGCCTTTAGACTTCTCTATGGGTACTGAGTTCCAGCAAAGAGTATGGCAGGCACTACAAGGTATTGAGTATGGCGAAACCATCAGCTATGCCACACTCGCGCAGCGTGTCAACAGTCCAAAGGGATTCCGTGCGGTTGCGCAGGCCAATGGCAAAAATCCTTTTAGCATTATCGTGCCTTGTCATCGAGTGATTGCGAGCGACGGCAAGCTTGGTGGTTATACAGGCGGGCTAGATAAAAAAGAGTATTTACTAGCGCTAGAAGGCAGTTGGACATAAAACTGAGTCCAAATCTGTCTTAATAAAAAAGGGCCAAATACTTTTAGTATCTGGCCCTTTTTACTGAACAATTAATAAGTTTATGCTTCAAGCTGAGCCATGACGTCAGCAGAGATGTTCACGTTAGTATAAACTTCTTGCACATCATCAGCATCTTCTAACATATCAATCATCTTCATGATCTTTTCAGCATCATCGACATTGTCGATCTCAGCCGTGGTAGATGGTGACATAGTGACCTCGGCGTTGTCAGAAATAAGACCAGCCGCATTAAGGGCATCTTGGACTTGACCAAAACTTTCCCATTCAGTAATAACGAGCAAGCTTTCACCATCGTTTTCGATATCAACGGCGCCCGCATCTAGTGCAACGAGCATGACCTCATCTTCTAAACTAACATCGTTAAAAGTAATTTCGCCACGTTTAGTGAATAAATACGCAACTGAGCCTGATGTGCCAAGATTACCATCATTCTTGGTAAAAGCATGACGTACTTCGCTGACCGTACGGTTAAGGTTATCAGTCATGGTTTCGACCAATACAGCCACACCACCAACACCATAACCCTCGTAACTGACTTCTTCCATATTCTCATTATCGCCGCCACCTGTACCACGATCGACAGCACGATTAATCGTGTCGCGCGTCATATTGACGGATAGGGCTTTTTCGATAACGGCACGTAAGCGTGGGTTTTTGTCAGGATCGGGATCGCCTTGTTTGGCAGCTGAAACGATTTCACGAATAATCTTGGTAAATATCTTACCTCTTACTGCATCCTGACGGGCTTTGCGGTGTTTAATATTTGCCCATTTTGAATGGCCTGCCATATAACATCCTTAAGTTCTACATACTATTTTTATGGGTAAAAAGAGTGATCAACAACAACCTTCGATATCTGATTGCCTGATTTTATACTATCATTACTTTGTCTATTTGAGGTAGTAGCGCTACTAGCACGTTAACGATTTGTATGTTGTTGAGAGTGCTTTTTTGCTACACTGTGGCAACTTATAGATTGTATTCACTGTGATAGGTGAGCGATATTATAAACCAGTTTTAGCTATTTTGACCAACTTGCCCTTATCCATCACATTTTAAGTCATTGCGTGCTATCAAGCCATTGATTTTATAAAGTACTGATTCTATGAAGCAACCAACCGCCGAAGCTCTTACACACTTGCGTAACCGTACGCATATCATTATTGAAGGCACAGATACTCGTCTGGGCAAGCTCTTTGATATTGTATTGCTGATTGCAATTTTAGCCAGTGTGGCGGTCGTCATGCTTGATAGTGTGCTATATATGCGTTTGCAGTATGGCACGTTGTTCTTTTATGCAGAGTGGTTTTTTACTATTTTGTTTACTATTGAGTATGCGTTAAGGCTGTTTTCAGCACCCAACCGCTTACGCTATGCTTTTAGTTTCTTTGGAATAGTAGACTTACTGTCTGTATTGCCAAGTTATTTGAGCCTAATGTTTGTGGGTGTACAGTATCTACTCGTGATACGGGTATTACGTATTTTACGTGTGTTCCGCGTTCTTAAGCTCAAGGCCTATATGCAACAGGCTGGGTTCTTGGCGTCTGCATTAAAAACCAGTCAGCAGAAAATTACGGTTTTCTTCCTATCGCTTGTATTGTTGGTAACCATCTTTGGTTCGATTATTTATGTGGTAGAAGGGCCGGAGAATGGATTTACCAGTATTCCACTGTCTATCTACTGGGCAGTTGTCACGATGACTACGGTTGGCTACGGTGATATGTCACCCAAGACACCGCTTGGGCAAGCAATTGCAACCATGGTCATGATCACAGGTTACTCGATTATTGCGGTACCAACAGGTATTTTCACGTCAGAGTTAGCACGTAATATGCGTCCACAGCTTAACCCAGTGACTTGTCCAAACTGTGGTAAGTTCGGCCATGCAGTAGGGGCAGACTTTTGCGATCGTTGTGGACACGCGCTACATATCTAGAGATAGGTTTAATCCCTACAGTCAATATACCTACTACGCATCGATGTATTCGTCAACCAGTGGTGAAAGGTCGATCTCGACGCCTAGGTTGACCAGATTCCAGTACTGTCCTGATACAGTACGGTCTAGCATCATAGTGGTAGCTGAGGGTTGAAACTGACCGAAGTACTTTAAAGACGTACGCATCTGTGCAATGGCCTCGTGATGTACTTGGCTACTGCCAAAATCAAATGCGCCTTCTTGATACGGGCTGATAGATAAAGGTTTAAGCCCAATCGATAGCCACTTTTCATAAAATTCACCAGGGATGTTCTTGTCATCTTCGCGGCGAATATCTAGCGCAATCAAATCTTGCTCAAGTGCAGTGACGTCACCTTTTAATGCATGTTTGACAAAGCGTTTAAATAGCTGCACTTCGCTATCACTATAGCTGCGGATACCGCCAAAGTCATAAGCCACGACACTGCCATCATAACGGAACGCAAAATTACCTGGATGAGGATCGCAGTGCATACGGTATAAGCCAAATAGCTGACCTGCAGTAAAGTGAAACAGACGCTCAGCTATTTTTTGTTTGACATCATTGTCCCACGTCGCGGCGACAGTTAATGTCTCTCCCATCTCTTCGGTCAGCGTTAAAATCCGTCTAGAAGAGTGGCTACTAATCACTTTGGGAATAATAAGGCCTTCATCTTCTGCATGAAAAGCACCAAACACGCGTAAGTTATGAGCCTCTTTGACATAGTCCAATTCATCATGCAAGCTCTGGCGAATCTCATTAAAAAGCTGCTCTTGTAGGTGCTTACTCATATTGAGCACGCCAGCGATTTTCAATGCCATACGTACTTGTTTGAGATCGCTATCGCAGTTTTCATCGACATCAGGATACTGGACTTTGACCACCACTTTTTGACCCGATGGCAACGTTGCTTTGTGTACCTGTCCAATGGATGCTGCGGCAAAAGGTGTCTCTTCAAACGCGCTAAACAATTCTAAGATTGGCGCTTTCAACTCACGTTCAACTTGGGCTCTTATCTGCGCATATGGCATTGGCGGCGCATCTTTCTGTAGTTTTTCGAGCGCTGACGCAACCTCAGGCGGGAACACATCTTTATATTGTGAAGCAATCTGTCCGACCTTCATCACTGCGCCTTTCATCTCACCCAACGTTTCGGCAATTTGAACGCCCACGTCTTGCATCAGATCTGAGCGAGCTTGCAGACGTTTTTCTTCGTCACTTGAGAGATGCTTAAATGAGTTTTTGGCGGCTTTGCCAGCAATACTCGCTGTCATGCCAGCGAGTTTCATAAAGCGTTTTCCGGACGATTTTGCCATTCATGTCACCGTATAATGGGTTGTTTGCTCAGTCGTAATTCTATTATTTTAATTGCAAAATTACTGTTTGACTAATGTGTGAAGACGCGAGTAATCATTTATAAAAAGTAAGCACAGTCATATCATTTGTTTGTGTCAACTGCATACATATTGCTTAACCAGTAATCAAGTGCCATTTGATAGCCCAATTGTCCCAAGCCGCAAATGACTCCGACCGCAACATCACTTAGATATGAATGATGACGGAAAGGCTCACGGGCATGAACATTGGATAAATGCACTTCTATAAATGGTTTTTGGGTGGCCAATAGCGCGTCGCGTAGAGCCACTGAAGTATGCGTAAATGCAGCCGGGTTGATAATGATAGCATCGACTTGGGCAGATTTGTCCGCCAATAATCCATGATGCTGAATGTCGTCTACTAGCTTACCTTCATGGTTGGACTGTATACAGATTAACTCTACGCCGTGGCGAGCGGCGTGCTCAACTAGTTGCTTTTCTATATCGGCAAGTGTCGTATGACCATAAATGTGCGGTTCCCGCTTGCCTAGTAAATTCAAGTTTACGCCGTTTACCAGTAGTAATTTATAAGTCAGTATTTGATTTGAATTTTCGTTAGTCGATTGTTTGGCTGTTTTTGATGGAGTAGAGGAGGTCATAATGGTCTCGGTAACTATTGAGCGATGTTAATAATTTATAATAATATATGAATAATTTAAGGCGCGAGCTGCCAAGCTAAATTGGCTTCAACGCATTTTGCTCTTTATCATAACAGCTTGTCAGCTGGGTTATAAAAATTTGTCTAAAAAAATTATCTAGATATCAAAAAGCATATTAAAAGTCTTTATGTTGCTAAAAACCCGTGCTATGATATTTTTTATGCAATAAATATTGCAAGTTTGTTGCTATCATCGAGTTTCATGACAATAAGCGCGTTTAGCGAATTCGTTATGGACACACTATGTAGGTAATTGAAGTACTACATAGACGATGGTAAGTAGAGTAGTAATACTCTTAATTTTTGATTTCATAATCTTAGACCCTGTTTATATGCAATGTCGCAAAGGAAGCTAGGGCTAAGCGGACTTTTTTAGGAAGTAATATTATGTCAGCTCGTGAGCAAGGTATCGTTAAGTGGTTTAATGACTCAAAAGGCTTTGGTTTCATTCAACGTGACAGCGGAGAAGATATTTTTGTCCATTTCCGCGCGATTCAGGGTGATGGCTATCGTTCTCTAAAAGATGGCGAAAAAGTTGAGTTCAGCGTAGTAGAAGGTGACAAAGGTCTGCAAGCTGAAGAAGTCAGAAAGATAGAAGAGTAATTTACCCAGACATTAAAGCGGTTTAGTTATAATGTCTGTACAAACTACTGATATACTACTGAGTCAAGCCCATCTTATCTTACCTATGTTGAGTGAACTGCAGCATATTTGGTAGGGTTGGATTCGGGCTTGGCTTTTTTTATGCCTATATGTCTGGTGGTTCTCCGCAGAATTAATAAAGCTACTCTTACTGATTACGGTTTAAATGCTGCATTTGACACTATAAAGGTTCATTGTGAGCCTATTTATAATTAATAAAATACGAGCAATTCATTTAAAAGGATATTTTTTTGAGCAATTTTACAACGTTTACTGATTTGCCACTTTCAACAGCGACCCTGCGTGCAGTAAGTGATCTAGGTTTTACTGAATTGACGCCCATTCAAGCAAAGATACTACCGCATACATTGGCACATCAAGATGCTATCGGACAAGCACAAACGGGCACAGGGAAAACAGCGACTTTTCTACTGACTATTATGGAAGCCTTGCTTAAGCGTCCATTTACCAACGACGAAGAGCGCTATCTTGGTGAGCCGCGCGCTGTGGTCATGGCACCAACTCGCGAACTGGCTCAGCAAATATTTGATGACTGCATTGCATTAACCAAATATACCTCGCTACATAGCGTCTGTATTATGGGAGGTACTAATTATGAAACTCAGCAGCACGAGCTTGAACGTCAATACGTTGATATCTTGGTAGCGACGCCTGGCCGTCTAATTGACCTTGCTAATAAAGGCATGGTGTATCTAGATAGAGTAGAAGTACTGGTACTTGATGAAGCCGATCGTATGCTAGATATGGGATTCATTCCTGATATCAAGCGCTTAGTTGGTCGAATGCCTGCCAATACCGATCGTCAAAGCTTGTTGTTTTCTGCAACCTTTAACCAAGATGTGATGAATTTAGCTTACCGCTGGTTACATGAGCCTCAGTTTGTTGAAATTGAGCCTGAACACAAGACCAGCGAGTTAGTAGATCAGCATTTTTATTTGCTGACAGAAGATCAAAAGCTAGACGCCTTGCAGCGTATTATCAGTGATGAAGCAGTAGAGAAGGTTATCGTCTTTGCCAATCGTAAAGACCAAGTAAAGCGTCTGTATCACAAACTGCGTCAAGCGCATAATATTGTGATGCTCTCGGGCGATGTCATTCAGCAAAAACGTGAGAAATACTTACAGCGCTTTAAAGATGGTCACGCGTCTATCTTGGTGGCGACAGATGTAGCAGGGCGCGGTATCCATGTCGATGATATCAGCCATGTGGTTAACTTTACTTTGCCTGATCAGCCAGATGATTATGTGCATCGCATTGGTCGTACGGGCCGTGCGGGCCAGACAGGCATTAGTATCAGCTTTGTGAGTGAGGATGATGCCTTTAATATACCGGCATTAGAGAAGCACTTGGAAACCAAATTTACGCTTGAGCAGTGGCAGGAATAATTGCTATAAACTGAGCACTACTTAACAAGCAAAAGCCCTCAATATCGCAAATGGTATTGAGGGCTTTTTTATATGCGAAGTGTTAATAGTATCTGTACCGATAAATTTATTGAGCGTGTTCCATCATTTCAGTATGCTCATGGTGATTCATGTCCACTGATTCATCACTCATGTCATGCATACTATGATCCATATGGTTGTCCATATTTTGCATATTATGATCCATATCTTCTGCCATATCCATATCGTGATTCATTTGGCTCATATTATGAGAGTCCATATCAGACATCATAGCAGCGTGGCTACTATGGTTCATCTCACCATGACTGCCATGCATATTTGCCATGACCATCGGCACGACCGCTACTGCAAAACCTGATATGACCATAACTGCACCGTTTAGCTGTCTTAAGCGAAAACGTCCGATCTTATCACGTAGCCAACCGACCGTCTCATGCGTCGCAACCAACATCGGTATGGTCCCTAGACCAAAGACAAACATCAACGCAGCACCGCTTAATGGATTATGAGCAACGACTGCAATTAGTAGAGCGCCATATACCAAACCACAAGGCAAAAAGCCCCAAAGCAAACCTGCTGTCAGTGCGCGCGGAAAAGTATTGAGTGGAAATACCTTTTGACGCAATGGGCTAAGATACTGCCAAAAGCGCATACCAAAACGTTCGAGCTTAGTCAAAAACGGTGCACCAAGCATCGTTACACCGACGAATACCAGTACCAATCCTAATAAAATACGCGGTGTACTATTACCCATCATCAATGGCTTTAATATGGTAATACCAATAAGCCCTGCGATTAAACCCAATAATGCGTAACTCGTTAAACGCCCAAGATGGTAAGTAGCCACCAAAGCACGGCGTTTGGCAGGGCTAACATCCTTCATAGACAGACCAAATGCGGTCACAAGACCGCCACACATGCCTAAACAATGCGGTGAACCAAAGAATCCCATTAGTAATGCCGCCACAAGTAAAGCGATGGTCATGAATGCGTCTCCTAAGAATAGTAAAGGGCGAACTTGCTAATGCTGAATTATTTAATAAAACGGCACCAATAAATTACGCATTTATAAGGTAGATAAGATTAGATTTCTGAGTTTTTATCTATCTCAGAATGTTCGTTATTTCCATCAGTTACCGCTGTCTGATCTTTTTGCTGGGTAGGTGCTGAGCGTTCATGAGCCTGCATGGTTTGGCGGCGTTCTTGACGGTCATCCAATATAATACGCTGTGATGCATTGTCCAGATCTTCGAATTGATTTGACTTGACCGCATAACGCACCGCCCAAATAGCAACCACAAACAGCATGAGACTTAATGGAATTAATAAAAATATACTGAGCATGGCAAATCTCTTAAATAGCAGTGTCTCTTATTATTATACACCCATCACAAATGTAGTGGATGTTCGGTAGCATTTAGGATGAGTTTCTCAATGGTATCGTATATATCTTTAACGTTTATTCGTCAGAGTTTTTTGCGGCATTGCCTCTTGGGGTCAATAGCTGCTGTGAAGTCACATCTTTGGCATGGCGGCAGTCCATCTGTGGACGTATCACATCGCGCAGGTAGGCTGCGACCTCATAGACAGCGCGCCTTGAGTGACTTAAGTTGTACGCAGGCTTCATCCAGTCGCGTCTTACTGGCAGTGGCGCAGGAAGTGGTGTGCTATTGATACCGTTTAAGGCAAACTGTCTGCGTGCACGTGCCATATGATAGCTGTCAGTAATCAAATATACATGGCGTAGCGGAATGCGTTTGGCTGTAAAACGGGCGTTTTCACATGTATTCATGCTGGCATTTTCACTGATCAGTCCGTCGATACCGTGTTCCATCAACCATTGACCGAGCCATGGAGCTTCAGCACCACTCAGTACGATCGGTAGAGGTAAGTCATGGTAAGCGCCTGCAGCGGTACGGGCGCGATTGAGGCTATAACGATTCAAGATAATTTGGTTGTTGTGGTCGTTGGTCAGACCGCCGCCTAAGACTACATAGGCAGTAGGCGGTGAGCTCATGGCAGCAGAAGGCATATCAGGTAGTGGCAATAGAGAAAAGATATAAACGATTGCTTGCGAAAACAGCGGAGTAAATAGGCTAATAATCACTAAAATGACAGACGTGGAGCCTAGTATAAAAGTAATATTGATAATGCGAAAAAGCGTCACCATGCGTTCAGAAAACCGCAAGTAATATCGCCATAATCGTTTAGATAATAGCCGCTTAGACCATGATTTTTTAGGCCACATGCTCAGCATATCCAATTGAGCCATCAGCATTTACCCAGACTGGCTCACGTGACAATTGAATGGCAAATTTTTCATAGACAGTAGCAGCGATATGTTTCTGCGCTATGGCTACATCTTCTTGCGTGGCTTGCTGAGGCGTATGGTTGGTCAGTACTAGTGCTTGCTGCTTGTGTGTAAAAATAGGTGCAATGCCGCCGCCTTTTAACCCTGCTTGTTCAATGAGCCAACCTGCAGCAACTTTTATCGTTGCATCAGGCATCGCATAACCAACGATAGCTGGATAAGTTGTTTGCAGCGCTGTGAACTGCTCCTGAGCGATAATAGGGTTTTGAAAAAAACTGCCACAATTAGGTAGCTGTTTTGGGTCTGGCAGTTTTTGTTGTCTAATATCTATAATGGCTTGCATAACATCATGAGGCATCGCTTGCTCGCGCCCTTGTTGCTCCGCATAGCGCTGCGCCACAGTCTGTACATCGCCATAACTGGCTAGAATATTGGCAGGATCAGTATGTAATCTGAAACCCACACGACTAATAAGCCATGTGTTTGGTGTGCGTTTAAAGATACTGTCACGATAGCCAAATTGACAATCGGCAGCTGATAAATGGTGCCAAGTTTGTGTCGGCAAATGATAGGCGCGTACATACTGTAAGCGGTCTTCTAATTGTACGCCGTATGCACCGATATTTTGTATGGGTGCTGCGCCCGTCAGGCCCGGTATTAGTGCAAGGTTTTCCAATCCATACCAACCTTGATTGACCGTATGTACGACCAAATCATGCCAGTTCTCACCAGCCATTACCTCGATATCAACATAATTGTCGGTTTGATTGGTCAGATGAATACCACGCATCTTTGGCTGCAATACTATAGCCTTCAACGCGGCAGGCAATAAAACATTGCTACCGCCAGACAGTACAAACAGTGGTAGCTTGTCTGCTGTATCCTCTATATAAGCTGCCATAAAATCATCAAGCTGCGCTTCATTCTCTAATGTCACTACAGAGTCAGCAACACAAGCCAATGCCATAGTATTATTATGTGACAAATCGATTGAATCATTAACTACGGCAGTCGCTGAAACATTCGAAACATCAGAGCTGATGGTAGACTGAGTACTGTGGTCAAGGCGTGAAGCTTGGGTCATAACATAGCCTATGTGGCAAAAGGATAATAAATGATAAGGTAGTTATAGTTGTTTCAATTTAAAAGAGATACAAAGCAACTGAGTGCAGACGTAACTGTGATACTTCAAGCGAGGTTAACGCTGTAGCTCTTTTATAGAAGATTAACCTTATTATAGAGGATACCGGATGCAAGAGTAGCAGAAATATAGACGGTATGGCTAGCAGGCTTTCCAGCTTTCTATCCAAGCTTGGGCGCTTGATTCGATACGCTCGATCACTTCTTCAAAATCATCGTTATCGCCCTTATAGGGATCTGGCACATCACTGCCGCAATAGGTAGGGTCTTCTTCACTGAACAGTGCTAGTGTTGCCAAATTATCCTCTGACTTTGCTGTAATGCTGTCTTTAATAGCTTGTAGATCAGCTAGATTCTGTGAATCCATGGCTAAGATTAAATCAAAATCACGAAAGTCATTGGCACTGACTTGACGAGTGACCAGCTTATTAATTTTGTAGCCGTGTGACTTAGCATGACGTTGTGAGCGAGCATCAGGCGCACTACCAACGTGCCAATCACTGGTGCCTGCTGAGTCTACTTTTATAGATAGTCCAGCAATCGCTGCTTGCTGACGAAAAACTTCTTCAGCAGTAGGGGAGCGGCAGATATTTCCTAAACATACCAATAATACAGACGAGGGAGTACAGGCTTTCATCAGCATAATATGACCTTCTATAACAAAAAAAACATGCTATAAGAGACCAGCATTGTTAATGCGGCTTTTATTAGCATGCAATCGATTGAATCAGCTGCTAGCGTAACGCTTAATGCTTGGAATGGCAAGGATAGAGACTAAACAATAGCGTCATTTAACAATGGAAATTTGGCCATATGATGCATGGCCAAAAGGTGAGATAGTGAAACGGTTTTAATCTTGATTACTTTTAAAACGCTGTAGATCGCGTCGCTCTTTTTTGTTGGGTTTGTTGTCAGGACGAGCAAGGTTGGCCAGTTTGCGCTGTTCGGCATAGTAAGCACGGCGCGTCTCGCTTTCTTTGGTCTCTGAATATAGTACCTCAGCGGCGGTCGCATTGCCACGCTGTGCAGATAGCGCCTCAACAACGACCGTCTTTTCAGTCATAGCGGTCGCTGAGCCTTGGCGAATGGTTAGCTCATCTCCGACTGAAATCTCTTTACTGGTTTTTACCCGGCTACCGGCATAGTGTACGCGTCCACTTTCAATCGCTTGTTTGGCTAGGGTGCGTGTACGATAAAACCTAGCTGCCCATAGCCATTTATCGAGACGGATTTTCACCAAACCTTGGTTATTATCATCAGCATTAGCATTTTTCTTCATAAGAGTCACTCTGCATTCGTTTTTATATTAAATCATAGTTTTATATAAATAATATTAGGGCAACTTTACTATTTGCAAATGTATTTTTGTGATTGTAGTGCTTAGGACGTGTTCCCAGTTCAAACGTTTATCACCATTTTTAAAATAGGGACATTCCCTAGTATCGGGTTATATGATGCAAAAAGCGGCTAATCATAAGAGAAGCCGCTTTTGTTATTCATCTTAGGAACATACTCTTAAGAGGTTATCTTAAAAACAACTGATAGCCAATGTTGTCATTGACCGTGGCACAGTCATAACCAATATCTAAAAGCGCGTCTTGTAGCTGACGAGAGTTACCTTCAGAGGCTTGCAGGCCAACCAGCACACGACCTTCAGCAGCACCATGGTTGCGGTAATGGAATAAAGTAATATTGAAGTCATCACCCAATTTTTCTAAGAACGTTAGCAATGCGCCTGGACGTTCTGGGAATACTACTTGTAGCAATTGTTCGTTTTCGACATGAGCATGACCACCAATCAAATGACGAATATGTGATTTGGCGATATCATCATCAGTCAGGTCGTGAGCAGTGTAGCCATCGTCTGACAATTGGTTACTGATGGTTTGACGCTCTTTTTCGCCTTCTTTTAAAGCGATACCTACGAAGATTGAGGCAGGCTCCATTGAGTCTGGTGACTTTTTGCTGTCAGCACGGTAGTTAAACTCTGTGATGTTACGGCCATGTAGACTGCGACAGAAGTTCAAAAAAGCGCCTGTTTGTTCAGGAATAGTAACCCCAAAGATGGCTTCTTTTTTCTCACCGATTTCGGTACGCTCAGCGATATAACGCAGGCGGTCAAAATTCATATTGGCACCGCAAATGATACCGACGCAGTTTTTATCTTGAATATTATTGGCTTCGATATATTTTTTCATACCAGCGACTGACAACGCGCCAGCAGGCTCAACGATACTGCGATTCTCTTCAAAGATATCTTTGACAGCCGCACACACTTCATCATTGGTACAAGTGATCACTTCAGGCTCAACGATAGGGCCTGAGTTATCGCTTTTTTGCGTACGGACGACATCAAAAGGCAATTCACCAATCTGCGCGACTGCCACCCCATCGACGAACAATCCTACTTGCTCAAGTTTGACACGTTCACCTGTTTCAAGTGCTGCTTTTAGACAAGCTGACTGCTCGGCTTCTACCGCAATCACTTTGACATGTGGTGCCACTTCACCTAAAAATGCGGCCACACCTGAAATCAGACCACCACCACCAACGGCAACGAATACATAGTCCATATTACGCCACTGCTGGGTCAGCTCAAGACCGATGGTACCTTGTCCTGCGATGACCAGTTCATCGTCATAAGGCGGAATAAAGGTCAGTCCTTCGCGTTCAGCGCGGTCAATCGCATAGCGGTTTGCTTGATCAAAACTATCACCGTGCAGATCTACATTGCCACCAAGTGCTCTTACCGCATCCACTTTGATGTCAGGAGTCGTGGTTGGCATAACGATGATGTTATTTAGTGATAATTTGCGTGCAGAGTAAGCCACGCCTTGCGCATGATTACCTGCTGAAGCACAAATCACGCCACGCGCTTTTTGCTCATCGCTCAACTGACTGATGCGGTTATAGGCACCGCGCAATTTAAATGATTTGACCGGTTGTAAGTCTTCACGCTTAAATCTAATGTCATTGGCAAAACGTTGGGTCAGCTTGGGCGCCGTTTCAAGTGGTGTTTGAATAGCAACGTCATAGACGGTGGCTTGTAAGATGGCTCGTACCCAGTGTGACAGCTGTGACAGCATAGTAATCCCTAAACAGAGTGAATATAAAAAGTATAAATGAATATAAAAACGAAATAGATTAGCCTATGCCGATTTTTAGTATCTTGCAAGACTCAATTGCAGTTTTCTTTGGATTTCGTGCTCGAATTTACATGAAGTGCAAGTATTTACCTAAGTTAAGCCTGAGCTAGGCACGATAGGACTCACAAATTAGCGTCATGATGCGCTAACATCCATTAATATCATCGGTTATAATAGCCGCGCATTTTATCTGTTTTAGCCTTTTACTTTTTTTAAGACCATACGTTTATTTTCCAAGGATTTATGATGAGTGATCAGCAAGCACAAAAGCAAGCCGCGGCCAAAGCTGCTCTAAGCTATATCGAAGACGATATGATACTTGGGGTAGGGACAGGTAGTACGGTCAACTGTTTGATTGAGTTGTTGCCACAATTGAAGCTTGCTGGCGCTGTCGCTAGCTCACAGGTGACAGAAGACAAACTTCGTGCGCTTGGTATCGAAATAGTCGATTTAAACTTTGCTGGTACATTGGATGTTTATATCGATGGTGCGGATGAAGTCAATGAACACTTGCAACTTATCAAAGGCGGCGGCGGTGCATTGACTCGCGAAAAGATTGTGGCAGCCGCTTCAAACAAGTTCGTCTGTATGGTCGATGATAGTAAAAGTGTTGATATATTAGGTCGCGCGTTTCCAGTACCGATTGAAGTATTACCACAAGCACGCTCTTATGTGGCTCGCCAATTGGCCAAATTAGGCGGTGAGCCAGTATATCGTGAAGACTTTGTCACTGATTATGGTAATGTCATTCTAGATACTTATGATTTGGATGTGAGTAATCCAATCGCGCTCGAAAAAGAGCTAAATAATATCGTAGGTGTGGTCTGTAATGGTATCTTTGCAGCAAACCAAGCAGACGTTTTGCTAAAAGCAGGTGCTAATGGCGTGACAACGCTCACGCGTTAAACTATCTTTGAATCATTTGTATAACCAAAAAAGCCGTCCAGATCTGGACGGCTTTTTTATTTGAGAACTTATTTAGGAGGGTACTAGCAAGTTATTTTACTATTGATCTCACTGTCTTTTTACAGAATAGTCTAAGTTATGCAGGTAACTTGATTTTGTCTTTAAGTAAAAACTCCATCAATGCTTTTTGGGCATGTAGGCGGTTTTCAGCTTCATCCCAAACGACAGAGCGTGGGTCATTAAGCATATCATGAGAGATTTCTTCGCCGCGATGGGCTGGCAAGCAGTGCATAAACACCACTTCAGGGTCGGCTTTGTCTAATAGAGACGGCGTCACTTGATAAGGGGCAAAACGACGTGCACGTGTGTTTTGCTCTGACTCTTGCCCCATGCTTGCCCACACATCGGTGACAATTAAGTTAGAATCTTTTGCTGCATCTTGTACGTTTTCTACCAGACTGACGCAGTGTGAGAAGCGCTCCATAAGTTTCGGATCAGGCTCAAACCCATAAGGCGCTGCGACACGTAATTCGAAACCAAACTGATTAGCAGCTTGCATAAATGATGAGCACATATTATTGCCATCACCGACCCACGTGACGATCTTATTTTCGATACTACCGCGATGCTCGTAATAGGTCTGCATATCAGCAAGCAACTGGCATGGATGATAGTCATCGGTCAACGCATTGATAATCGGTACGCTTGAGTATTCAGCAAAGGTTTCAACTTTTTCGTGCCCAAAGGTACGAATCATAATGATATCTACCATACTAGAAATCACGCGTGCTGAGTCTTCTAATGGCTCGCCGCGACCGAGCTGCGTATCGTTTGGTGATAAAAATATGGCGTTACCACCAAATTGACCCATACCGGTCTCAAACGAGATACGGGTACGCGTTGAAGATTTTTCAAATATCATGCCAAGCGTACGACCAACAAAAGGCTGGTATATCTCGCCTGCGTGTTGCATCTTACGCAGTTCGCTTGCGCGTTTGATTAAGTTTTCTAGTTCTTGTTTGGTTAAATCAGATAAGGTTAAAAAATGGCGCAAACTCATAGTAATCCTAGCAGTCGATCGCAGTCAGTGAAACGTCATCAGTCTTCAATAGCATCGCGTCAGTGCGTTACTGGGTTGACAACAAACTTTTAGTATAGCGTATTTACTTTCAATGTAAACGTTCATTTTTATCAAGATCAAATGGCTTGCCAAATAGACCGAAATCACCTTAGCAAGCCACAATATCTTATATGCTAATGACTGTGCCGCTAATGATTATGCCTGTGTACGGTTTGGACGTATGCTAAGGCGACATAATAGCTCATAGCTAATCGTCCCAGCATGACCTGCGACTTCATCGACACGCGGCGCATCGCCCCAGAGCATGACTTTGCTATCTATAGCAAGACTCTCAGGTGCGCTACTGATATCAATGACAATCATATCCATAGCCACGCGCCCAATCACTGGGCAGCGGTAGCTTTGGCTGTCGTTAGCATCGATGACAGTGACATACGCATCATCAGTGACCACACGTGGATAGCCATCTCCATATCCAACGCTGACCAACGCCGTTCTGGTATCTTGCTGCGCACGCCAGCGGCTACCATAGCCGATCGCATCATTTGCGCTAACGGTTTGTAGAGCAATGATTTGAGCACTAAATTCCATCGCGGGCTGCAAGTTTAGTTCTTGTGCGCTTTTATCAACCACAGGCGAGCTACCGTATAAAATAATACCTGGACGTACCCAATCATAATGATGTTCTGGGAAGTTGACGATACCAGCAGAGTTGCATAATGAGCCTTGGATATCTGGGCTAATGGTGTCTTTCAAAGTCGCTAGTACGCTTGAGAAGCGCTCAATCTGCATCGCATTTAATGGGTGATCGTGGTCATCAGCATTGGCGAAATGCGTGGCTAGAATCAGCTGATAACCCGCTTCATGTAGGCGTTTTGCTGCTGATAGCACACCCTCAGCATTGAAACCCAAACGGTTCATACCTGTATTGTATTTGAGCCAAGCTACTCTAGTTGCACTGCCAGCTGGTGGGATATTTTGTAGTGCCCATTCTAACTGTGGTCCGTGGTGAATCACGCAGCTAATCTCATGATCAATCGATTGCTGCCACTCATCAGCGCTAAACGCACCTTCTACTAGACCGATGGTTTTCTCCCAACCTAACTGTCTGGCTTCTAGCGCTTCAGTCAACGTAGCGACACCGATACCATCTGCTTGCTGCAGGGCTGGCAAGACTGCCGCTACGCCATGTCCGTAAGCATTGGATTTGACCATAGCCAATACCTTAGACTGAGGTGCTCGTTGTTTGACTTGATTTAGGTTATGAGTAAGGGCTTTTGGTTTTATAGTAATTGTGCGCATAATCGCCTTCTTTATGAGTAGAATTATGAAGTTATAAAGCCAGCACTGCATCGATTGAGTTGATGCGGTACTGGCTATTGTATTAAAACTGGTTATGTAAAATTATTCATTAACCTATAATTGAAACTGAGTCTATATAAGGCTTAGTCTTTGTTAGGGTTAAATTTTATAAGGTTAGTTACTCATCATTCTCAAAACTCACGCCTTGATAGTACTCTGGCGTTAGATTGATAAAGCGGGTAAATTGACCTTCAAAGCCTAGACGAATAGTACCGATAGGACCGTTACGCTGTTTACCAATGATGATTTCCGCCACGCCTTTGTGGTCCGAGTTTTCATTATAAACCTCATCACGATAGATGAACATAATCAAATCGGCATCCTGCTCAATCGCACCAGACTCACGTAGATCCGACATGATAGGACGTTTATTTGGACGGTTTTCTAGACTACGGTTAAGCTGTGACAATGCAATCACGGGACATTCAAGCTCACGTGCCAGTGCCTTTAAACTACGAGAAATCTCGGAAATCTCGCCAACACGGTTACCATCTAGACTTGGTACTTTCATCAGCTGAAGATAATCGACTACGATAGCACCCAAGCGACCATCATGGTTTTTGGCGATACGGCGGCAGCGGGAACGCATCTCAGACGGCGGTAGGGCAGTACTGTCATCAATATATAAATGCTTTGATTGCAAATGTTGAATGGCATTCATCATCTTTGCCCATTCATCTTCGTTCATTTGCCCAGAACGCAGGTGCGTCTGGTTAATCGCGCCCCATGAGGACAGCAGACGCATGACGATAGATTCTGCAGGCATCTCCATCGAAAACACGACGACTGGCAAATCTTCATTGAACAAAATCCCTTCTGCCAAGTTCATCGCAAAAGTGGTTTTACCCATCGAAGGACGCGCAGCAACAATAATCAAGTCACCCGCTTGTAGGCCTTGGGTTTTGTTATTCAATTCAGCAAATGGTGTCTGCAAACCAATCATGCCGTCGGGATTAGATTTTAGCTCTTGAATCTTATCGATAACATTGGTTAAGACAGAAGTGATACCAACAGGTCCGCGCTGTTCCGCACGTTTGTTATGCTGCTCATTGATACTAAATATCTTGCCTTCGACATTGTCTAGAATGTCGCTAACGCTTTGGTCTTTTGGATTATAGGCAAGTGTCAGCATGTCATTACCAGTGGTAATCAGTTGACGCAGCGTTGAGAGCTCACGCACACGCTGGGCGTAGGCAGTCAGGTTAAATAAGGTCGCAGGACTTTGGCTCAAAATATCGGCCAAATAACTGTCACCACCTGCGCCTTTTAGTAGCTTTTGCGCTTCTAACCAGTCGTGTACCATGACCGTATCATAAGGCTCATTCACTGCCGCCAAATGAGCAATGGCATCAAAAATGTATTGATGTCGCCCAGCATAAAAGTCATCTTTGGTGACAATATCGGCAATCTTGTCGTACGCCTCTTCGATACTCATCAAAGACGCGAGCAATGCCTTTTCAATATCAATATTGTGCGGCGGTGTCTGATTGAGTAAGTCGTCGGTTTTGTCGTTTTCTGCCATGAGTGCCTAATGAGTTAAAATGGGTATGAAAAAAGATGTCGATGATAGAGCAATACAAACGTAGCGCGCCTCTACGATAGAAGTACCAAAACGCGGTCTCAGGTTTGTCTGTAAATGCTACAATCAGATGCGAAAGTTTAACACATAATGTGGTTTTTTAGACTTGATAAAGCACTAAATATGAAGTGATTGTTTTTCATGAACTAAGAAATACCATAAAGCATCTAATTGTAAAAACTTAAAATATTAATTATAAATATAATAAAATCAGTAATTTAAATAAAAAAGGCTATTGTTATGACAGAAGAAAAGCGCCCGCTATTAATCACCACAGGTGAGCCTGCAGGTATTGGCATGGACGTAGTGCTAGGATTAGCAGCAGAGGGTAAGTTACAAGACTTTGCTCGACCAATTTGGGTGACTGCTGATGCTAAAGCCATGCAAACTCGTGCGGAGGAATTGATTGCAGCTGGCGTGCTCAAAAGCATACCTAGCTGGCATACTATCAATACAGATATAAATACCGATAATTTCGATGTTAACTTGGTAGAGCAGATATCGCAGCAAGATATAGACGCTGATAGTGCTTTCATCCTACTGAGTATTCCTTGTGCCGCACCAGTTGTCTGCGGGCAAATCAATATCGCTAACTCAGCGATGGTGGCTCAGCAGTTAGATATTGCTCATAAACTGGCAATAAATAATACAGTCGCTGCCATCGTCACTGGGCCATTGCAAAAATCAGCGTTGATAGATGCTGGTATCAAGCTATTAGATGGCACCATGTTTAGTGGTCATACCGAGTTTTTCATGCAGCAAAGTGGCTGTGAAAAAGTCGTCATGATGCTTGCCAACCAAGCGATGAAAGTCGCGCTTGTCACTACGCATTTACCATTAAAGGACATCCCTGCTGCCATCACCGCGGAGAACGTGCGCCAAACGGTACAAATTGTCATCGATGATATGCGAGAAAAGTTTGGTCTCGCGCAGCCTCGCATCTTGGTTTGCGGCCTCAATCCACATGCAGGCGAGGGCGGGCATTTGGGGAGCGAGGAGATTGAGATTATCAATCCCGTGTTGCAAGAATTCATCGATGCAGGCGTCAATATATCAGAGGCGATGCCAGCGGATACGTTATTTACCACCAGACATTTAGCAAACTGTGATGCGGTCATTGCCATGTATCACGACCAAGGATTGCCAGTATTAAAATCGCACGGTTTTGGCGATACGGTCAATCTAACCTTGGGCTTGCCTTATATTCGTACTTCTGTCGATCATGGTACGGCGCTAGACTTGGCAGGAAGTGGCGGTGCGAGTGCGACTAGCTTATATCAAGCACTAAATATGGCTAATGAGATGGCTGATAAATCACTTATCGATGTACCTGCTGTATAAATCAGTGCTTATAGATATTTTTCACATAGTACTTAATAATTTTAGTATCAGTAATGCCTATCTAAAAAGGCAGCCACTTAAGACGATTTAGTAAAGCTTTTATCGTGCATGAGGAACAGCATCTGTCTTAAACACAGGCTCGAAAGCCTAGGATCAGGACCCTAAGCTTGTCTGGTTACGGATACCGATTGGTTGATCAGATCCATGGATCCGAACGAAGTTAAGAACGCGACGCTGGACGCATCGGACCCAACACCGATGCGGGCCATTGTGTCGGCATCTGCCATGCCAGTCGGATCAATGAGGTGCCAGCTCCCTTCAAGATAGACCTCGGCCACGGCATGAAAGTCTTGTGGTGTCATATCGGGCGCATAAACGCTCACAAACCTAGCTGGTATCGACGACGCGCGCGCTAGGGTTACGAGAACATGCGCAAAGTCGCGGCATACGCCCTGACGTTGAGCAAAGCTGTCAAGCGCGGTGGTTTGTGCATGGCTTGATCCGGGTACGTAGCTAAATGCCGACTCGATCCAGTCGCGCATCGCGGCAATTCGTGCGCCGCCAGCGAGATTGCCAAACTCGGCGTCCACGAAGGCATGGAACTGTTCTGACGGGCAATAGTGAGACGGCATTAAATGCCTGATCGTCTCTCCGGGCAAAAGATGCAGGGGCGTTTGGGACAGTACCGATATGTCTAAGGCAGGACGGTCAACGGCGATTTCTGCGAGATAAGTGCAGCTAAAATCCCCTTCAGCGTGAATCCAAATCCGCTCTCCTATGCCATCATCGGCGGTAACCCGTGAAAAATGCGCAACGTCTGATGTCCAAATCTCGGCTGACCGTACCCGTTGATCCGCAAGATCAGCAGCTTCGATCTGAAGCAAAAGATCCATTGGCTCTGAGAGTCGATAATGGAGGGTGACGTTAAGTTTCAGGATCATATGTGAATTCCCTAAGGGTATTTATCTGGCGGGCTGACGATCGCGTAGGGCTGAACCGCCTCGACTATATCAGAGACTGGCTTACTTTACTGGAGTCAGACAGCAATGCCTGACAGGGTTAAATTATCATAATAGCGCTTTTCAAACTCAAAAGGTGAAACATAACCAATTGCGTTATGCAGTCGGGCTTTATTAAACCTGAGAAGTGTCAGAAATTGATTAATTATCGATTTATTTTTACGCCGCAATCGTTATGATGACTCCATCTTTGTACCTGTTTCTGTCTGCTAGCACTTGATTTGACGCTGCCATTTAGCATAATCAGAGTTTATATTATATGGATGTAGGGATAAAAAGTTACCGAGTCAGTTACTCAAAAGCATGGCTCGTCTATCGATAATAATTATTCAAAAACACAGCCTAATTATGAGCTGTGCTATAATTTGTTATTATAAAGTCAGTATATCGCTGCCATGACATTATCATCGCCCATTTATCTTTTATACATTAAGACTCTTTTATGTCCAAAACTTCATTTGATGCTCAAACTATTTCTAACAGCTTGCGTGCTGCCAAACATCAGCCGCGTAAGCGCTTTGGCCAAAACTTTTTGCATGATACCAGCGTCATTCGCGAAATCGTCGAAAGTATTCGTCTAGAGCGCGATGACAATTTGATCGAGATTGGGCCTGGTATGGGCGCATTGACCGAGCCGTTATTAGCAGAAGTGGATGCGATGACAGTGGTGGAGCTGGATCGTGATTTGGCAGATAGCTTGCGTATTCGTATCGGTGCCAATAGCCATCCAAACTTTGAGATTATCAAAGACAATGCGATGCATGTGGACTACCGTGAGCTATATAGTGAAGAGCGCGGTAAGCTGCGCGTAGTGGGCAACCTACCGTATAACATCTCAACGCCTATCTTATTTCATCTGCTTAGCTATGCCGATGTGATTCAAGACATGCATTTTATGTTGCAAAAAGAAGTGGTCGAGCGTATCACAGCCGACGTGGGTAGCAAGACTTATGGCCGCTTGTCGGTCATTATGCAATATCACTGTGATACAGATTACTTGCTGACCGTTCCTCGCGGTGCGTTTAATCCACCACCCAAGGTGACCAGTGCTGTCTTCCGCCTGACACCGCATATCAACAAACCAGTAGTCGCAAATGATGAAGAGCACTTTGCTATTGTCGTGCGTGAGACTTTCAACCATCGTCGCAAGACGCTACGTGCTATCTTCAAAAAATCAACGTTGCTACCGACATTGAGCGAAGACGATTTTGAGGCTTGTGGTATTGATCCGCAGGCACGACCTGAGACATTAAGCGTCACAGACTTTGTGAACCTAAGCAATCATTCACAACAGCTAGACGTATAATGTATTTTTGATACATAAAAGCATGCTACTAACCGTCAATTATAATGGCGGTTTTTTATGCTTTATTTTTATG
>NZ_PJBU01000087.1:0-28669 GCF_002863645.1 Psychrobacter sp. MES7-P7E
GACGCTGCTCAGTGGCCGGTTCTGCCAAGCGGTGATGTCATCCAAGATGTTGTCAGTGACTCTGGAAACCAAGCTGCTTGAGATGTCGACGTCGTAGATGTCCTTGATGGTTTCGACAATCTCAGTAGTGGTTTGACCTTTGGCGTATGAGCGAGGATCAGCAAGTGTCTGGGAGACACTTGCCCGAAGCGCAAGACGTAAGGCTATGCCTGTAGTGAAATATGATTTTGTCATCAAGACCTGAAATACGGGTTTGATGCTTACTGACAAGTACAGGCTCAAAGCTACTGTCGCGGTCTCTGGGGGTGGAGATCTCAAGCTCGCCTGTGTCGCTACGGACTCTCTTTTTAGTGTGCCCATTGCGCTTATTAGGCCTGTCTGCCTTTTCATGCTTGGGGTAGCCGAGATGCTCTTCCATTTCTGCTTCTAGGGCAGTGTCGATGAAGGACTGCATGAGCTGCTTTTGAAAGTCTTTGATGTCATCGAAGCTTTTCATGCTGCTGGCCATTTGCTCAGCCAGTTTCTTGATGTCAGATTGGTTAGTCATTGCTTATTCTCCTGTTAGTGGATTATAAGCAGTTACACAAAGTTTGGGAAACTCTCATGGAAAAATTGCCTTTTGAGTTTGAAGCAATGTACAATGATAAGATTAACCCGTTAGGTCAGGTGGCCTAACTTAAATAAAAAGTCTCCGACAAACCCGGTACGGTTCACTATCTATTGTTATTCTTACCTGAAATTGATGTGAGCTTATAGAGACAAGGTAAATTTGCAAAAGTGCCGGCTATTCAGTGTTCATTGAATGTTTAATTTAATTTATTAAGCTTGACCTTGGAGTGGCTCTAAGCCTTATACTTGGTACAAATTTTTCGGTTGTTATGATGATGCGTTCTACTACATGGATTACAGTCTTGGTTGGATTGTTCATGTTCCAAAGCTTTTGGAATGTGGCGGCGGCCTTTTGTGTCCATGAACAACAGCCTCAATCACAGCAGAGTTATCATTTTGGTCATCACCAAAATACCTTGTGTGCCAGCGATAGTCGTCAACACGATCATAATGGACAGTCAGAAAACATAAAAACATTCAGTAGCGATTTAGAAATCGGTGAAGATCATCAAGATCATCTACCATCGATGATGCATTTGATTGTACAAAATGAAAAAGTAGATGTGTTTCATCCAAGCTCTGAAGTTAAAGTGAATCCACAATTTCATTGGAAAAACAGCTATCAGGCTCCTGACCTGTTTCAACAAAGCCCACCTCCCGAATTTTCCCCGCTCATGGTGGGGTAGCCTAAAACATTCCCACCACTTTTATTATTTAAATAAGTGGGAAAAATCATGTCTTCACAATCAATTATACTCTTGCGTCATAGCTTGGTTGCTTGTATATGTGCAGCGGCTATGCAATATAGCTATGCTGAAAACGTTACCAGCTTTGAATCCGCTTTAGCAAAAGTACAAAGTTACCAGACTCAAGACAAGCCGTGGCAACAAGTTCAGCAAATATCTGAATTGAATATTCAGCAAAGTCGGTTATGGCAGAATCCAAGTATAAGTTTAGAACAGTCTGGCTTTGGCTCAGGTCAAGAACAGGAATTCAATGTTGGCGTTAGTCAACCTCTAGATCTATTTGGTCAGCGTAAGCTGAACCGGGTGATTGCCAATACCTCGAATCAACAAATCCAATTGCAACAGCAATTATGGAAGGCACAAAGCCAACTGATTGTTAAATTTGCATGGTCGCAATTTGCACTTGCTGAGGTTGAGCAGTCTGCTTATTCAGTACAGTTAAAAACAAGTAAAGTCAATCTGGACAGTGCCCAGAAACGCTATCAGGCAGGCAGTATTGCCCTGGTTGATTTTGAGCGTGCCCAAATTGAAGCGCTAGAAATCCAACGACTTTATGAGCAAGCGATGCTGAATAAACAAGCTGCCGGTCGTCAGCTGTCTAATTTGTGGGGGGGAGAAACATCTTCACATCTTCAATTGAATAAAACCGCTATCCCTTGGCCAGAGCAAAGTCTCCAAACTGTGCAACGGTATATTGCTGAAGGGTGGCTAGAAAAATTCTATGCCTTGAACATTCAGCAATCGGATCATCAAATTGAAAATTTAAGAATTCAGGCACGTCCCAATCCGACTTTAAATGTAGGCATGAAACGTAGCAAAACCCCTAATGGAAGCAACGATACGACTTTAGCAATCGGCGTGGCTATTCCACTGAATATTTTCAATCGCCAGCAATATGCGATCCCGATGGTCCAGCAACAGCAAATATTGCTGAACCAACAGCAGCAGCGTGAGCTGAAGCAACAAATACTCGATATTGCCAACAGCAGGCATCAGCTCAAAGGTTTACGTAGCCAGTTCGATGCCACAACAGCACAAGTTACTTTGGCGACCAAAGTTCAGAGCCGTACTTTACTAGGGTTTCAGGCAGGGAAACTGTCCATTACCGACGTTCAGCAAGCAACCACCCAACTGCAGAATCTTCGATTGGGTCAATTACAAACTCTACGTCAAGCTTGGCAAACTGCCCTAGCAGCTGAGGCACTCAGTATTGGCACAAGTTATGAAGAAATTAGCCGTTCGGATGCCTATACACAACTGAATAAAAAGGCAGTCGAAGCATCGCAAAATTTAATCAATGGGGGAGCACGATAAAATGAACGCCAAGCAAAACGGAAAAATATCCAAGTCTCTCATGATTGTAGTTTTGATTCTGATTACGGTCTTGGTCAGTCTGGCTATTTGGTTAAGTTCAAAAAAAACTGAATCTGAGGGGCAGGGTTATGATGAGGGAAATGCCGAATATTCTGATGAAGATAGTTCTGAAGAAGGACATGCTGAAGAAGGCGAAATACAACTGACCAGCCAACAAATGGTTGAACAAGGTTTAAAAGTTGCTGTTGCATCCACAGGATTGGTTGAAAAGCTGACAACCCTGCCAGGTAAATTGGTGGTGAATACCGATCAACAAGCGCATATATCGCCTAAATTTAGTGGTTATGTCGAGCAGATCAATGTGGCTTTAGGACAGAGCGTGCAAAAAGGACAAACGCTGGCTGTACTAACCGTGCCTGAACTGATCGACCAACAGGCAAATCTGCGTATGGCACAGGTGAATCTGGATTTGGCCCGTAAAGATTACCAGCGCGAACAGCAACTCTGGTCACAGGGGGTTTCTGCCAAACAGGATTACCAGCGTGCCGAAAATGCCTACCGTCAAGCGCAGATTACTGTCCAGTCCTCACAAGCACGTTTAAATGCATTAGGTGCAAGTGGCAATAACAATGGGCGTTTTCTGATTAAAGCACCGATCTCTGGGGTGATCAGTCAAAAAGATATTGTGGTCGGTGAAAATGTGCAACTGGCTAATCAGCTCTTTGTCATTGAACAGCTGAAAGATTTATGGCTTGAGTTTAATTTGCCGAATCAATTCTCAGGTCAACTGCAAGCCGGGCAAAAAATTGACTTTAAAGTGAATGATTCAGATCAAAGCTATAAAGCTACTGTACAAAGCTTAACCTCTCAGGCAGATGTACAAACAGGGCGTCTGGTGGTGCGCGCAAAACTCGATGCGCAAGCTACTGAGTTGCGTTCTAATGTGTTAGTGAGAGTGTTGATTCCGGAAGCTACAGCAAAATCAGCCCTTCGGATTCAAAAGTCTGCGCTGCAAAGTATTGAAGGTGAAGACAGTATTTTCATCGTAGATTCAGAACAAAAAGGTCAAGTCCACTTAAAAGCACAGAAAGTGCAATTGGGGCAGGCTTCAAGTGATGGACAATGGCTTGAAGTGATTTCTGGGCTGACTGAAGGGCAGAAGTATATCGCTCAAGGCAGTTTCTTGTTGAAATCTGAATTAGAAAAAGACGAGGCAGGCCATGGACATTAATTCTGATCTACCAAAACCAGAAGGTTTATTCGAACGAATCATTCAGTTTTCCATACAAAATGCGATTTGGGTGTTGCTCTTTGCCTGTACCTGGATTGCGGTCGGGGTGTATAGCTATCAGAAACTCCCGATTGATGCTGTACCCGATATTACCAATACCCAAGTCCAGATTAATACTCAAGCCAAGGGTTTTACTGCGCTTGAAGTCGAACAGCTGATTACCTATCCCATTGAAAATGCCATGGCTGGCATTCCGGATCTGGAGCTTACCCGTTCCATATCCCGTTATGGACTCTCTCAAGTCACCATTATCTTTAAAGATGGGACTGATATTTATTGGGCCCGTCAGCAGATTAACCAACGGACACAGGAGGCGCAATCTGAGTTGCCTGCACAAATCGCACCGACGATGTCCCCCGTTTCTACGGGTCTCGGTGAGATTTATCAATGGGTACTGAAGGCAGATCCGAATGCGAAAAAGCCGGATGGAACTGCATACACGCCGATGGATTTGCGTGAGATTCAGGACTGGATTGTGCGTCCTCAACTGCAACGTGTTAAGGGAGTTGCAGAGGTCAACAGTATTGGTGGTTTTGAAAAAACCTATGTGGTCTCTCCCGATTTAAACCGGATGCAGCAACTGAATATCTCATTAGAACAACTGCAACAGGCTTTAGCGCAAAATAATGAGAACCGAGGTGCAGGTTATATTGAAGACAATGGTCAGCAACTGACGGTACGTGTACCGGGTACATTCAATGGGCTTTCTGATATTGAGAACACCATGCTGGGTAGCCCAAATGGCAGCCCAATTCGGGTTGGTGATATTGCGCAAGTCTCTATTGGGCATGATTTAAGAACCGGTGGGGCAACCTATAACGGCAAAGAAACCGTTTTAGGGATTGTCATGATGGCGATGGGTGGAAATAGCCAGACTGTTTCTAAAGCTGTGGATGCCAAGCTTCAAGATATTCAGAATAGTTTGCCTAAAGGGGTAGTGATTGAAACGGTGTACGACCGTACTATCTTGGTTGAGAAGGCGATTAAAACCGTTCAGAAAAACTTGGTAGAGGGAGCAATCCTGGTCATCATCATTCTGTTCCTGTTTTTAGGGAATATCCGTGCTGCCTTGATTACTGCCTGTGTCATTCCACTCTCTATGCTGTTTACCTTAACCGGGATGGCACAGCAAAATATCAGTGCCAATCTGATGAGTTTAGGTGCACTCGATTTCGGCATCATTGTCGATGGTGCTGTGGTGATTGTCGAAAACTGTATCCGGCGTTTAGCCCATACACAGCAACTGTTAAAACGACCTCTCACACAAAGTGAACGCTTTAAGGAAGTTTTTCTGGCTGCCCGCCAAGCACGTCGTCCTCTTATTTTTGGTCAGCTTATTATTTTGGTGGTGTATTTGCCGATTTTTGCTTTAAGTGGTGTGGAAGCAAAAATGTTCCATCCGATGGCATTGGCAGTGGTACTCGCCCTTGTTGCAGCCATTATTTTATCGATCACCTTTGTGCCTGCTGCTGTGGCATTGTGGGTCAAAGGCGATATTCAAGAAAAAGAAAGTCGTTGGATGTTATGGCTAAAAGCTAAATATCAGCAAACTCTTGATATTTCGTATCAATACAAAGCAGTTGTGCTGACTTTTGCACTGTGTTTATTAGTGATTACGGGATTTATCAGTACCAAACTCGGCAGTGAATTTGCACCACAGCTCAGTGAAGGAGACTTTGCGATACAACAGTTACGTTCACCAAGTACAGGCTTAGAAGAGTCTTTACGTATTCAGGAGAATACTGAAAAACTTCTTTTAAAGAGTTTCCCTGAAATTAAGGCAGTATTTGCCAGAACGGGTACAGCCGAGGTTGCAACAGATGTCATGCCACCCAATATTTCAGATGGCTATATCATGTTAAAGCCTCGTTCAGAATGGCCAAATCCTAAAGAAAGTTTAGATGAATTACGTGGCCGTATGGTGACGTATTTAGCCACGATTCCAGGCAATAATAGTGAATTTTCACAACCGATTGAACTCCGATTTAATGAATTGATCTCAGGTGTGCGTAGTGATGTTGGTGTGAAAATCTTCGGTGATGATATGAATGTCCTCAATACTGAGGCGACTAAAATCTCCAAAATCATTCAGCAAATATCGGGTAGCAGTGCCGTGAAAGTTGAGCAGACCTCAGGTTTGCCATTACTGAATGTCGAGGTAAATAAAACTTTGGCTGCACAATATGGTTTGAGTGTGCGTTCAATTCAAGACCTTGTGGCAACCAGTATTGGTGGACAAAGCGTGGGAGAGATTTTAGAAGGCGATCGTCGTTTTGATTTTGTTATCCGTCTTGGAGAGCAAGACCGTAGTGTCGCATCTGTTTCCCAGTTACCTATTCAGCTTCCAAATGGTGGCAGTATTTTATTGTCGGATGTCGCGCAAGTCTCGACCATTGAAGGAATCAACCAAGTCAGTCGAGAAAATGGTAAACGCCGAGTTGTGGTTACAACGAATGTTGAAGGGCGTGATTTAGGGTCTTTTGTTTCTGATGTACAGACACAGCTCAAAGCATACACTTTGCCAAGTGGTTATTGGATAGAATATGGCGGTCAGTTTGAAAATTTGGCTTCAGCCAAAGCACGGATGCAAATCGTGATTCCACTGGCTTTAATCACTATCTTTATTTTACTGATGGCGGTCTTTCACAATGTCAAAGAAAGTCTATTGGTCTTTACCGGGATACCCTTTGCCTTGACCGGTGGTGTGCTGTTCCTTTGGCTAAGGGATATTCCATTATCGATGTCAGCTGGAATTGGCTTTATTGCCTTATCTGGTGTTGCAGTCCTCAATGGACTGGTAATGCTGACCTTTATTAAGGAATTAAGGGACAAATATCCAGTGCATAAAGCCGTGTGGCAAGGGGCTATTTTGCGCTTAAGACCAGTGTTGATGACAGCTTGTGTGGCTTCACTGGGTTTTGTACCAATGGCGCTGGCAACCGGAACAGGGGCTGAGGTTCAACGGCCACTGGCAACCGTAGTGATTGGCGGGATTATCTCTTCAACATTACTAACTTTGGTGCTGTTACCCGTGCTTTATCGTTGGATAAATGAAAAAAAAGTTTCTTAATCCAATAGATTAGTCGATTTACAGCAGAGATATTGGCTGTTATCCAATATCTCTGCTCATCATAAATAGAATAAGGAAAATATTTTATGTCAGAACATCATGATCATAGCCATGCGGTTGTTACTGAAGAAAATAGTAAGAAGTTAATGGTTGCCTTAGGTTTAACGACTACTTTTTTAATAGTAGAAGTTGTCGCTGCTTTTATTACCCAAAGTTTGGCTTTGTTATCTGATGCAGCTCATATGTTTACTGATGCAGCCGCTTTAGCTATTGCTCTTGCCGCTATCAAAATTGGTAAAAAAGCCGCAGATGATAAAAGAACTTTTGGCTATCAGCGATTTGAAATTTTAGCGGCTCTGTTTAATGCGGTGATGCTTTTTGTGGTAGCAATATATATTGTATATGAAGCTTATCAACGTTTTACGAATCCTGCTGAAATTCAAAGTGTTGGAATGATGATTGTCGCGGTTGGTGGTTTGGTCATAAATTTGATTTCAATGAAAATCCTTTCTGCTAGTGCTGAAGGAAGTCTAAATATAAAAGGTGCATATTTAGAAGTTCTTAGTGATGCTCTAGGATCGATAGGCGTGATTATCGGAGGAATAGTTATTTATTTTACCCAGTGGATGTGGGTTGATACCGTAATCGCTGTGTTAATTGGCTTCTGGGTCTTACCTCGAACTTGGATTTTATTAAAACAAAGTATTAATATTCTGCTTGAAGGAGTTCCTGATGAGATTGATATTGAGTCGTTAAGAAATGATTTATTGAAGCTAGAGGGCGTTGAAGGGATTCATCAGTTGAAAGTCTGGGCTATATCCTCAAGAAATATTCATTTAACTGCTCATTTGGTTGCTCCGAATAGCAATACAGATCAACTCTATCAAAAGGCCTTAGAAGTTCTAAAACATAATCATAATATTACTGAAATTACGTTACAAATAGAAAATACGAAATGTAAGGCACTGTTGCAAATAGAGATTTGAGTCGATGATGTTCCCTTTAAAAAGTACTTAGAGACCGAAAACCCTGTTGATTAGACACACTTCACCCTGAGGCTGACCATAATAAAATGACGATGCTTGTCCTTTACGTAGTGCACGCATGACTTCAATACCTTTAATTGTGGCATAAGCCGTCTTCATAGATTTGAATCCTAATGTGGCCCTGATGATCCGCTTTAACTTACCATGATCACATTCAATGACATTATTTTTATACTTAATCTGCCTGTGCTCAATATCTACTGGACATTTTCCTTCTCGCTTTAATCGTGATAAAGCATGGCCATAGGTCGCTGCTTTATCTGTATTGATGACCCGTGGAATTTGCCATTTTTTCACCGTATTGAAGATCTTTCCTAGAAAACTATAGGCTGATTTACTGTTCCGTCTAGCGGAAAGGTAAAAGTCAATCGTATGACCCCGTTGATCAACTGCACGATACAGGTAAGTCCATCGCCCCTTCACTTTGATATAAGTCTCATCCATATGCCATGAATGTAAATCTGTAGGATTACGCCAATACCAGCGTAAACGTTTTTCTATTTCAGGAGCATAACGTTGAACCCAACGGTAAATAGTCGTGTGATCAACATTCACACCCCGTTCGGCCAGCATTTCCTGCAGTTCACGATAGCTAATGCCATATTTACAATACCAGCGCACAGCCCAAAGAATGATTTCGCCCTGAAAATGCCGACCATGGAAAGGATTCATATGCTGCACCTTTAGCTAAAACAGTCTTCAGCTTACCATTCGTGGTTATTTGCAACAGTGCCCTTACTTCAAAGCCAAAATTTTTCGGGCACCATTCAGTACGAATAAAGAAACCAGTATGCCAATGATTAAGTCTGGATAAGCTGATCCCGTCCACGCCACGAGTACACCGGCAAATATAACGCCCATATTTACGACAACGTCATTCGCCGAGAAAATCCAACTGGCTTTCATATGTGCGCCATCTTCTCGATGACCAGAAATAAGATATAAGCATGTCACGTTAGCTATAAGTGCGAGCAGGCCAATAACAATCATGAGCGTTGATTCTGGCTCGCTTCCAAACATGAATCGTCTAATGACATCAACAATCACGATAACAGCAAGTAATAACTGAATCCAACCTGCGAAATGGGCTGCTTTTATTTGATATTTCGCAGCTTTTCCGACGGCATATAGCGCAATACCATAAACGGCTGCATCGGCAAACATATCTAGAGAATCAGCAATCAATCCTGTAGACGCAGCAATAATACCGCTGATGAATTCTATAAAGAAAAGTAGAGCATTAATACCTAATAACAGTTTAAGTACTTTAGCTTGTCTCACAGGATCAGGTTCATTAGGTATATCGCCTGAAGAAAGCTGTATTTCATCAAGTTTCGCCCCAAAACCCAGTCCTTCGAGTTTGGCCGTAATTTGCTGACTCCCTTCATTATGGAAGACTTTCAGTTTTCGATTGGGAAGATCAAAAGTAAGACCTTTAACTGCTTCAATATCTGCAAGAGCCATACGGACCATTTGCTCTTCAGCAGAGCAATCCATTTTAGGAATGGTATAGGTACTTGTTTGCTTAGCCTGTTGATTGCTTATATAAGTTTCAGTCTTCACAAGCTTTGCACCAAAACCCAAAGCTTCAAGTTTGGTAGTTATATTTTCATCTTTTTGATTATGTAGAACCTTTAAAGACCGGTTAGGTAAATCAAAGATGAGTTTTTG
Organism: Psychrobacter sp. MES7-P7E; assembly: GCF_002863645.1. Taxonomy (NCBI): domain Bacteria; kingdom Pseudomonadati; phylum Pseudomonadota; class Gammaproteobacteria; order Moraxellales; family Moraxellaceae; genus Psychrobacter; species Psychrobacter sp. MES7-P7E. The sequence continues at coordinate 9,748 of NZ_PJBU01000087.1, forward strand.
AACACCATCAATTGAAGATAGCGCCATACGAACCATCTGTTCTTCCGCAGAACAATCCATTTTGGGAACTAAGTATTCACTCATGTAGTGCGAATCTTTTAAAACGTTTTCAGTGCTTAAATTTTCTTTGGGATCAGAACCACAACAGGATTGAGCGGTATCTTCACAACTGTTTGAAGTGTTACAGCAAGGAGATGAAGATTTTTCTTCTTCCTCTTCACCACAACAGCTAGGCGTATTATCACAATTCTTTGAATTGCTTGCTTCTGCAATTGATGGATGATTTTCTTGTTGAGATTTCTTATCTTCGTATGGTGTTTCTTTACTACATCCACAGCCACTCATAGTTATACCCATTAAAAAAATTTATAAACTTTGAATATTAGAATCCCTATAGTTACTATAGAGTCAAGAATCTTTGGAAATACTAACTCAATGCATTTAAAAATTGGTGAACTCTCTAAAAAAACCTCATGTTCAGTATTAACAATTAGGTTTTATGAAAAGGAAGGTTTAATTCCGGAACCGGAAAGAACGGAAGGAAATTACCGCCTTTACGATGTAGGCTATGTTGAGCGAATTAAATTTATTTTGAATTGCCGAACTTTAAATATGAGTTTGAATGAAATTCGTCAATTACTTACCTATAAAGACAAACCTGAGAAAAATTGTTCAGATGTGAATGAATTAATTGACTTACATGTCAGTGCTATCAGAGAAAATATAATCAAGCAACAAAAGCTTATTGAACAATTATCTGATTTAAGAGGTACTTGTGATGGTTTATGTACAATTGACCAATGTGGAGTTTTAAAAAATCTAGCTTGATTATCTAGACCTATGCTTTTTTCAAAAAATCGGCACTGTTGCAAATAACCACGAATGGTAAGCTGAAGACTGTTTTAGCTAAAGGTGCAGCATATGAATCCTTTCCATGGTCGGCATTTTCAGGGCGAAATCATTCTTTGGGCTGTGCGCTGGTATTGTAAATATGGCATTAGCTATCGTGAACTGCAGGAAATGCTGGCCGAACGGGGTGTGAATGTTGATCACACGACTATTTACCGTTGGGTTCAAGAGACCATCCCGAATTCTGTGTAACTGCCCTTTAGATTAAATGCCTGCTTATACGGTCATCAAACATAATCATAAAGCGATTTAAAGCAGACGTCCAGTTACGGATTGGCATCGACCACTTTTTGGATGCCTGCTGGGTTGCTAAGTACACCACTTTGAATGCTGCCTGATCAGATGGGAACACCTTACGCTTATTCACCGCTGTCCGAATCACGCTGTTTAGCGACTCTATCGCATTGGTGGTATAGATCACTCTTCTGATGTCTTTAGGATAACCAAAGAACACCGTTAAGCCCTCCCAGTTATTGCGCCAAGACTTGATGACATGCGGGTACTCTTTGCCCCATACTTCATCAAAGTGCTCAAGGTTGGCCTCTGCCATCTCAAGCGTATCAGCACCGTAGATGGCCTTTAAATCAGCTGCTACGGCCTTCTTGTCCGTCCAAGGTACGAACTTCATCGAATAGCGCACCATATGCACGATACACAGCTGAACCTGAGCGTTAGGGTAGACCGTATTAATGGCATCAGGGAAGCCCTTTAAACCATCGACACAGGCAATAAGAATATCTTGAACCCCGCGGTTTTGTAGCTCAGTGAGAACACCAAGCCAGAATTTGGCGCCCTCGTTCTCTGATAGCCACATGCCAAGCAGCTCTTTTTTACCATCAAGAGCAACGCCTAAGGCCAGATAGATAGCCTTGTTGATGATCTGTTTGTCCTGACGAACTTTGACGACAATGCAGTCTAAGTAGACGATAGGATAGACGCTGCTCAGTGGCCGGTTCTGCCAAGCGGTGATGTCATCCAAGATATTGTCAGTGACTCTTGAGACAAGAGAGCTTGAAATGTCGACGTCATAGAGCTCTTTGATGCTCTCTACGATCTCAGTAGTGGTTTGACCTTTGGCGTATGAGCGAGGATCAGCAAGTGTCTGGGAGACACTTGCCCGAAGCGCAAGACGTAAGGCTATGCCTGTAGTGAAATATGATTTTGTCATCAAGACCTGAAATACGGGTTTGATGCTTACTGACAAGTACAGGCTCAAAGCTACTGTCGCGGTCTCTGGGGGTGGAGATCTCAAGCTCGCCTGTGTCGCTACGGACTCTCTTTTTAGTGTGCCCATTGCGCTTATTAGGCCTGTCTGCCTTTTCATGCTTGGGGTAGCCGAGATGCTCTTCCATTTCTGCTTCTAAGGCAGTGTCGATGAAGGACTGCATGAGCTGCTTTTGAAAGTCTTTGATGTCATCGAAGCTTTTCATGCTGTTGGCCATTTGCTCAGCCAGTTTCTTGATGTCAGATTGGTTAGTCATTGCTTATTCTCCTGTTAGTGGATTATAAGCAGTTACACACTTTTTAGGAAAGGCTCTTATCTACTGCTTCAGTATCATCTTTAATAAGCTGATCATACATCTGTTCGATAGAATTGTTTATCATTTTCTGAGCGGTAAAGCCACTAAAGGCTATAAGTTTTTCTAACTTAGTCTGATTTTTCTTATATATTTTTATAATGCCATCGCCTTCTTCGTTTTTAGAGCTATAATTTTTTCGACCATCCCAAGCTTTTCTCATTTTGTATAACATATAGCTACGCTCAGAGTAACCTTTATTCTTTTCAGTTCCTATGTTAGGGCTTTCAATGTTTGATAGTGTGTCTAAATGGGCTAGTACCAGCTCATATTTCTCTTCAAAAGTCTCTGGGAAAAATACATCCTTGAGGATTATAGGCTGATCCTTGTCATTATCTATATAGCTATATACCCATTCAATTTGATTATGGTTAGCAACATCAAGCCATTTTAATTCTTTATCAGGTGTACGGCCTTTCAAATACGTGGATTTTATCGAGAGTAAATTCGAAACTTTCCAATCATCTATTATCTGTACTCTATTGAAATAACCAAATTCGTTATTTACATGGCTATTAAAATAAATAATGTTATATGGCAAAAAACTTGTAATTGCTGTTATTAGCTCATCCTTACCTTTAAAAGCTGAGTTTTTAAAAACATTATAGATAAGATTGGTGATAAAAAGTGAGCATCGTAGATCATTTTTAAACCAGTCAAGATAACTTTTTGGTAAAACCTTCGTTGCTCTAACATCCAATAACTCATTAAATTTATCAATGGGTGAACTCCAGGTTTTAAGCTCTTTGATCAATAAGTTTTTATAATCATCATTGTCATAATTTATATTTTCCCAACTTTTATTAAGTAAAATATTATACGTATATAGTAGGGATTTTGCATCCGTAACACTCATTTTATCTAATTCTTTGAAGTAATCTTCAATACGCTTAGTCCCAGATCTTATACTTTTTATGTACAAGTCTGACATAGTTCTCAAGTATTGAGAATTATGATACTCCATTGATCCTTGATCAAATGGATAGTGCTGGTTGTCAGGAAGCCTAGTTAATTGTCCATCCACCATGTCATTTCCTCATAAAAGATTATAGAAAAACACAATACAAAAACTAGTTTTTATAAGGTTTTACATTGTTTTTTTTATAGTTTATTTCTAGCAATAAATACATGCAGGCCTTGTTATTAGGCGATATAATTTACCTATAGTTAATATATACCAGCTTACAGTAAGAGTCTATATTTTTATTACGTATTAAACGATGGGCTGATTAGCTAAAGCGATGGATGTCGCGAGTCTATACTAAACTGGCGTAGACGAAGCCAAGCAACTATTGAGTTAGGATTTGCTAGAGATAATGATGAGCAGCTTTAATCGGAAGTGGTAGTTTAATAGCGAAAATATGCTTATCAAACCTAGTTCTAAGTCAGAGTAGATAGCTTTAAAAATTTGTGATATCCACCTGTTTCTAAAATATTATAGCGAAAAATTGTTCAGACTAATTGGTAGTGCCGTTCAGCTAACTCCACTTTAACCATTTGTCTTTAAAGTCCTATAATCCACTACTACCTATCACCATAATTTCTAGAGCTCGCCTACACAAAGCTGCACTACGGCAGCTCGTCCTTAGTGGGTTATTTATATTATTATCTAAACACAGCAGCTACTTGTTCTACTGCTGAGGGCATAACTCTCAGCGACCATCATTATAAAAATACGGACTGATCCCACCCTATGAAACTAACTTCATAGGAATACCATAATGTCTTACTCACACCTAAACCAACCGCTAGCTGCTGCAAACGTCCATAGTCTTGTTACAGATATACTAGCGAACACTATCTGTTTTAATGAGGTCTTAAATAAACTGAACGGATTTTATTATCCGTTCATGACTCACTTCGATAGTGAGCTATTTTATTCACGGCCAGTCTTATCATTTTTTAGTAGCACTCAAGCGATCGTTGGTGATACCTATCCAGAAAACGTGATTTGGGATCATGATAAAACTCAGCGTTTTATCGACATACTGTCATGCTATAGAAAAGATATTGAGAATGAACGTCAGGCGTTCATCTATCAAGAATCGCACAATAAAAGGCAGTTAAAGAACTATGTACACAGTCTGATGAATCATTACTCACGACTGCTCTTTATACGTATCGACCTAAAATACGCAAAAGAAACCAGCCACCATGTGACCATTGAAGGCTTCGATTATCACATGAGCAAGTTTCGAGAGCTTATCGGTAAAGCAAAAAACTGCAAGCCAAAGAGTTGCTTTGAGCATTTGCAAGGCAATGCTTGGGCTATTGAGCAAGGTGGAGAAGAAGGTGGGCTGCACTGTCATTTACTGCTTATGTATGATGGTTCAGAGCGACAGAATGATTGGTATATTGCTAAAGAGGTGGGTGAGAAATGGAAGGAGGTAACCGCTGGTCTAGGCGAATATTATAGCTACCATGATAAAGAACGTAAGCAGCAGTATAAGCAACATGACAAACTAGGTATCGGCATGATACATCAAAATAATCCTATTGAAGTTGAAAATGCTCTAGCTTCAGCTCTATACCTAACGAAGCCAAGCAAGAATGAGCAGCAACTTAAACTTTGGTTACCAAACATGCGTACCTTTGGTCATGGTATTTATCGTACAAAAAAACGTAGAGGCTTGCCTGAATAACAAAATATTTTTAGATATATAGTATTCCTATGAGATCAGTCAGGAAGCATCGCTCTCCTGACTGTTTAACCCCAAACTATCCTAATTAAAGGTCTGCTTAATCGCAGGCCTTTTTTATGCGCAATCGAAAAAGGAGCTATTCATGAGACCCATCTGCCCACACTGTCATTCAGCGAACGTCAGAAGCACTGCCGATACTGACAGTCCCTTTAATCTCTTCGAGCAACTGTGTTCACAATCTGCCCTATCAGGTCTTGGTGTAAGTATCTGTAGGTACTACAAAATCAATTCAGCAATCGGTGTAGTGGTAGGTACTGCACTGGCTTCTGCGATTAGCTTGGCTAAAGACAAGCTACAACAGCCACCCTTACTCGTTTTAGCAGCAAAGCCCAGTTATACCTGCAATACCTGCTCAAGAACTTTCAGCATTTAACCTATCTACATAACCCATAATTCTAATCAAATCTAAAAGGACAATGATCATGGCACATTTAATAGACACAATGGCATACGTTGGCGAAACCCCTTGGCATGGCTTAGGTAATGAGCTGGCTCCCAAGCAGCCTATCGAGATCTGGGCAAAGCAAGCGGGTATGGATTGGCGTATAGAATCCTCAGACGTTAGCTACATGGCAAACAATGACAAAGGTCACAATCTGATCCTGCCCTTTGCTGAGCAAAAGGTGTTGTACCGCTCTGATAACTTCGAGCCGTTATCGGTGGTCAGTCAACGCTATCAGGAAGTACAGCCGCGTGAGATTCTAGAGTTCTATCGTGATCTTACGGAACAGTCTGACTTTGAGCTTGAAACGGCAGGCATCTTAAAGGGCGGTCGTAAGCTATGGGCATTGGCTCGTACAGGCCAGTCAGCAACGCTCAAGGGTAAAGATGTCAGTAATGGCTACTTACTGCTTGCAACCGCTTGTGACGGCACGTTAGCGACTACTGCTCAGTTCACATCGATCCGTGTGGTCTGCAATAACACGCTAGCAATTAGCTTAGCGAATGGTTCAGGAGGCGTAGTAAAAGTACCGCACTCCACCTCCTTTGATGCCGATAAGGTTAAGCAGCAATTGGGCGTGTCGGTGAAACAATGGGATGAGCATAGCTATGAGATGAAGCAGTTATCAGAGCGCCGTGTGACCCAAGCAGAAGCAGCCAACTATCTTAGCCGTGTATTTAATGATCAGGACAATGACATCATTCTGTTTAACAGTGCTAAAAAAGAGAAAGACGCGGTGCCCAATGCCAAGGCGATGAATCAGGTGATGAACATGTTTAACGGTCAAGGTCGCGGAGCCGATCTTGATGCTGCCAAAGATACCGCTTACGGCTTGCTATGTAGTATCACTGAATACGTCGATCATGAACGCAGGGCGATGTCGAGAGACCATCGATTAGATGGCGCTTGGTTTGGCTCTGGCGCTAAGCTTAAACAAAAGGGTTTAGAAGAATCGCTACTGATGCTGGCTTAACCAGCCACATTTAAAACCTGAAAATACAATCAACCACGCCTTCGAGCGTGGTTTTTTATGCCGCTTATTTCATTTAATACCAATAATCAATTTATCGAAGGAGTTTGTCATGAACATGATCGCATTAAACAGCACTACTCAGCCGAGACAAACCAAACGTGCAACCGTTAGGCTTAAACCATCAGTAGTGAAAACCAAGCAAAATGATACTGCTGATAAACCTGCCCAATCTAATACTTCAAAGACTGCCAAGCGTTTAATTAATACTAAAGATTTAAGCCGTGAGGACTGGCTACAAGTACGCAAGCAAGGCATTGGCAGCTCTGACGCAGCAGCTGCTTGTGGTATTCATCCGTATCTCTCTATGCTGGAATTATGGATGATTAAGACAGGACGCATGAGCTCCGACATCGATGAGAGCATTGAGGGTTATTCACCCCTCTATTGGGGCAATACCTTAGAGCCGATGGTCGCTAAATACTATCAAGAACATACCGGCAATAAGGTACGCCGCGTGAATGCTATCTTACAGCATCCTGAGCAGCCATTCATGCTAGCAAATTTAGACTATGCCATTACTGGTAGTGGTGAGGTACAGATTTTAGAGTGCAAAACCGCTGGTGAACATGGTGCCAAGCTCTGGAAGCATGGCGTGCCGTTATACGTCACCTGCCAAGTGCAGCATCAGCTGGCGGTCACTGGTAAAACTGCGGCGCATATCTGCGTGCTGCTTTGTGGACACGAGGCTAAGATATACAAGGTTGAGCGGGATGAGCGCTTGATTGAGTCCATCATGGAGCATGAGCGTCTGTTCTGGCAATACGTGCAGACCGACACCCCACCAACGCCTGATCATTCAGAATCCGCAGCTCGAGCATTAAAGCAGCTTTATCCAACGCCCAAACCCTCAAGCAAGGTTGATCTACGAGATGACGATGGTGCCAATAAGTTATTTGAGCAACTGCTGAGTTATCGTGATTACATGCAAGAGTTAGAGCAGCGCCATGATCAGGTTAAGCACCAGCTGCAAACACTGATTGCCGATAATGAAGTCGCTGTGTTTGAAAAAGGCGCAATTTCTTGGAAGCGCTCGAAAGATAGTATCGGTCTGGATAGCAAAGCCGTTATCAAAGCGCATCCTGAGCTGTTAGCTAAATTTAGTAAAACCAAGCAAGGTAGTCGTCGCTTCGTCATCTTAAACGACTAAGCCGAAACCTACTACACTTAACCAAAACAAGCGCATAACTGCCCACCCTAATCGGTGGGCTTTTTTATGGCTAAACACATTTTATTAAACCCATAAGGAATATCACCATGATTAAAGGTCTAACCATAACCCCACCAGTTTTAGGTCGTATCAGTATTGGACGTGTCATTCAAAAAGATGGCAAGCGTTTGCCTGCTAAAGACGATCAATTCACTATCACCAGCCAAGTTCAAAATAAGGATGGCTGGATTAACCATCCACTCGATGAAAAGCTACGCGCAAATAATGACGGTAAGCTGAGACACATACCGGTACGCATGTTGTTTAACGATCCTGAGCTAAACCTGCGAGCTGAGTACACCTTGTTCGATAGACAAACCGGACGGCCACTATGCGTGGGTGACGGTGAGCAGTGTCAACGCCGTACAAACAATGGCGTGGAAACGTTGCTTTGCCCGTCACCTGATCGTTGCCCATTAGCGCAAGGCGGTGCTTGTAAGCCGTATGGCAGACTTTACGCAAATCTGAGTGAAGACGACGAGTTAGGCACGTTTATCTTTCGCACCACAGGCTTTAACAGTATTCGCACGCTTGCCGCACGGCTGAGCTACTTTGCTGCGGTATCAGGCAATAAGCTGTCCTGCTTACCACTGCAATTAACCCTAAGAGGCAAAAGCACCACGCAAAGCTATCGTACGCCGATTTACTTTGTGGATTTGACACTACGTGATGGGGTGACACTAAAGCAAGCAGTGCAAGATGCGCAGGCAATTGATGCGGAGCTTAGCGAACACGGCTTTGATCAAGCAGCGCTAGAAGAGGCTGCAAAACAGGGTTACGTCAATTCATCCTTTGAAATTGATAACGATGGCTTACTTGATGTGGCTGAAGAATTTTATCCCATGGAGACAGATGACGTAAGCAATAGCCAACAGGGGAGTTATCAGAACGGGTTAGCCACTCATAACGTGACTAGCATTGAGCAAGGGCTGCTGCAAAGCGTGACAGCTGTAAGCTAAAGAAATTGAGGAAGATATGCGGCGTAAATTAGTTAGGTTGAAACAAGCGATTTTAGGTCGCTTGTTTTATTTCTTATCGGTTTATTTTTAGTGGCTTAATACCTAGGTTAAGTCTTACAATGTGCTAGTTCTTCATAACGGCATATTAAAAACAGATTATTACTGTTTAACGTAAGGATAGCTAAAATGGATTTAGAAAAGACAATGGCATTAAGTAATTCAGTACAACTGTCTAAGAAAATATCTAAAAGAATTGCCAATCAGACTGAACGTTATTTACAGAGCTTTGGTGAAGATACGGTAACCACAAAACCTCTTAAAAATGTATGGGATGATATTTGCTATAAGTTCCAAACAGAAGAATTTTGCGGCAAGGTTTACGAGTCCATGGTTGTAGAATATGTTGGTTCACTGGTCGATGCTCTAGAAGACTATGAATTTAATGCCCTCTACCTTCAAATTGAAAGCCTGCGTACGATCCTAGCTGATTCAGCTAAGAGTACGCCATCAGATATAGATGAACACAGTCTTATCAGCATGCGTTTTTTCAAAGATCGAGTTATTTTATATCTCATTGAAGAGTATATTTATAAACGGGCTAAAGGCTACACAAACAAAAGGCTTAGGAAAGCTCTAAATAGTTAAGATAGTCGTGTATGTAACTTATTATTAAAAGTATTTTTAACACAGAAAAAGGAGCTGATGATTCAGCTCCTTTTTATTACTCTATGCATAAGGTCTATCGGACGATATAAGTCTCATAAAAAAATACAGGACTCCCTGACTGTATGAGAACAGATGTTCCCATACAATAATTCGGAGATAATCATGGAAAATTCAAACGCAGCACAGCCAGTAATTGAGCAATGTAATCACATACCACAGCTATTGAGTATTAAAGATGTTGGTAGCTATACTGGTCTTAGTCGTTCTACGATTTATGAGATGGTTAATGAAAATTCTGATCGTTATGATCCAACATTCCCTAAGAAGGTACAACTGACACAGGTAAGGGTGGTGTGGGTAGCAAGCGAGATTGCAGAATGGATTAATACGAAGATTGCAGAACGTTCAGTATAGATTTATCTGACCGTCCTAACTTTAAAAGTAGGGCGGTTTATTTTTTTTGTATTATGAGAGGTTTCTTAATCTAATACACTAAGTAATATACTTTAGGCAGAAGAAAAGGCCTCAGCCACTTTGTGTTTACAATCAAAGTTTTATCGCAATTAAAAGGCTATTTCATGCGCAAAATCTTGTTAGGGAAAAATTGTGTAGGGTGGTACTTGGCGTTCATAGAAATAGGCAAATAGTCTTTCGAATAAAAGACTATTTAAAGATTCTTTAAAGGCTATTTTTCACTATTAAACATATATAAAACAAGGGCTTAAGGGTCTCTCCAGAGAAATGATAAAAGTATTTATCTTGTTAATAATCATCTATCACTATCTTGATCAAAAGCAGCCGCTAGTAGGGCGCTGTAAGGGGTCGCCTCATTCTCATGCATATAGATTTAATAGGATGACGTTGAATGGCTATATCTAAGCTTAGCAGGCTATCCGACAGATTACAGCTTAAACGTTTGGAAGTAGGGCAATATCAAGGACCGTGAGCTGTTAAATATGTTACACAGAAGTACATCCTTAGAAGGATATTTCAAGATCGTATGGTAGACTACTCCGATTAATTTAATTACAAAATAATAATTTCCATGTATAGGTTAGTCCTTAATAGAGAGTTTAATAATGAGCAAAAGTCTTAGCGGTGCTGATTATCCATTATCTAAAATATTTAGCTCAGACTTTGAGTATGTAATACCGTCTTATCAGCGTCCTTACGCTTGGATTATAGATCAGGCTTCAGAGCTATTTGAAGATCTTTACAGTTTTTATAAAGCTGAACCTGATGAAGAGTATTTTCTTGGCAGTATTGTTCTCATAAAAGAAGAAGGCATACCTCAAGCTGAAGTTATCGACGGTCAGCAACGCTTAACTACTTTAACAATATTGTTAGCTGTACTAGCAGCTAAGATGCAAGGTAAGCAAAGAGAGACGTTATATCAATATATACTTGAGCCTGGTAATGAATTTGAAGGTTTAGAAAGCAAAGCAAGACTAACAGTAAGAAAACGTGACCAAGAATTCTTCTTAAACTATGTACAAGGTCTGAATTTTAATGAACTTTTTGAGCTGGACGAAGTAGCATTAGATAATGAGTCTCGGCTAAATATAAAACGAAATAGCAAATTATTTTACGAGTATGCTAGGAAATATTTGAAAGATGATCCTAATTTGATTAAAGGGTTTGTGGCTTTTCTACTCCAGAAGTGTTATCTAGTAGCAGTATCAACACCGAATCAAAAATCAGCATTTAGAATATTTTCAGTAATGAATAGCCGTGGCTTAGATCTTCAACCAACGGACATAATTAAAGCAGATACTATTGGTCAATTAACGTCAGAAGAAATTCAGGAAAGCTATAACGAACGTTGGGAGGATATGGAGGTTGAACTAGGTAGAAGCAGGTTTAACGATCTATTTTCTTATGTGCGGATGATTTATGCAAAAGAAAAAGCGAAACGCTCACTACTTGAAGAGTTTAGAGAGCATGTACTCAATGAGAATTCTAGTCCTGAAGTGCTTATTTCAGATGTCTTGGAGCCATATGCGAATGCTTTAAGTATAGTAAAAAGCAGCTCATATGAAGCCGTTTCTCACTCAGAGGCGGTCAACCGTTATCTTAGATGGCTTAATAGGATAGACAATTCCGACTGGATACCTGTAGCGATAAGATTTATAGCAACTAAAAAAGATCAACCAGAGTACGTATTGTGGTTTTTCGAACGCTTGGAGCGTTTAGCAGCATTCATGCATATATGTGCTTACAATATTAATGAGCGTATTGAGCGATATAACAAGGTACTCAATGCTCTAGAGTTAGAGCACACGATAGAATCACCAGTACAAGATGTTGAGCTTTCTGAAGGTGAGAAGAAGAAGATGCTCATAGCGTTAGATAGCAATATCTACGAGCTGACACCTAGGCGTAGAAACTATTTGATGCTACGGTTAGATGCTTTCGTATCAGATGGGGCTGCGACCTATGACCCTACGGTCTTGACGATAGAGCATGTCTTACCACAAACGGTCAATAGTGAAAGCGAGTGGGCTTCTTGGTGGCCTGTTTTAGAAGATAGAAAAGAGTGGATACACAAGATAGCCAACTTAGTCCCATTAAACCGTAGAAGAAACTCACAAGCTCAAAACTACGATTTCGATAAGAAAAAGAAAGCTTATTTTTTAGGTAAGAAAGGCGTTTCTTCTTATGCACTAACGACTCAAGTGATAAATTATCAACAGTGGACTCCACAGGACTTGGCTCATAGGCAGAGAGAACTGATCGAAATCTTATCTGAGAATTGGAGGCTTGTAGATCATCAATCGATGTAGCTCAAGATGATCGGTTATCAATCATTGACTCATCGAAAAAGATAAGATCGAAAAAGATAAGTATGCTACCTATAATTAATTTACTAACTACGATATAAATTTGCGAGTTTTTATGCCAACTTTAAATTGGATTGGGAAAGAGAAAGTTCAAACCCACCACCTTGACGTGCCATATCGTGTGATGGAACATGGTTATGGCTTTACCCATGATGATGGAGAACAATTTAACCCAGTAGATAGCGGCAATAAAATCATCTATGGCGATAACCTTGAGGCGTTAAAAAGTCTGTTACCTATTTATGAGGGTAAGGTGGATTGTATCTATATTGACCCACCTTATAATACTGGTAATGAGCAATGGGTATATAACGATAATGTAAATCACCCAAAAATTAAAAGATGGCTTGGGCAAGTGGTGGGTAAAGAAAGTGAGGATTTAAGCCGTCATGACAAGTGGCTGTGTATGATGTATCCACGTTTACAACTGTTAAAGCAGTTATTAAGCCATACTGGTGTGATTTTCATTAGTATTAATTACTTTGAAGATAGTTCATTAAAATTGATTTGTGATGAAATTTTTGGGCGTGGCAACTTTATAAGTCAGTTAGCAGTTATAAATAACCCTAAAGGACGTTCAGACGATAAATACATTGCTACCGCCCATGAAAGTATATTGATTTACCGCAAGTCTGATAAAGTAATTACTTATGGTTTTGATGCTGAAGAAAAGATTACTAAGCGTTATAACAAAAAAGACGATAATGGATTGTATCGAGAAATAGATTTGAGAAAAACCGGTAGCAATGATACTAGAAAAGCAAGACCAAATATGTTTTACCCTTTTTTTTGGTCAGAAAAGAATCAACAATTAGTTCTTGATAAAGAAAATCTGAATGATTGTATCGAAATTCTACCTATCAAAAATAGTGAAACAGATGGTTGTTGGAGATGGGGCAAAGATACCGCTCAAAAAAAACTAGATAGACTTTATGCTCGATATATGCCTAATAAAAAACAATGGTCTGTATTTGAAAGAGATTACTTAGAAGGTAGAGATGACGTTAAACCTACGACTGTCTGGGATTTCAAAGACGTAAATAGCGAAAGAGGTACTGAAATCTTTAAAAATCTTGGTTTCAAAACGGAGGATTTCCCGAACCCTAAGCCAGTTGGTACGATTGAAAGAGTTTTAACAGTTGCAACAAAATCTAATCCTGACGCTATTATTTTAGACAGCTTCGCAGGTAGCGGAACAACCGCTCACGCTGCTTTAAATCTCAATAAGCAAGATGGTGGTAATCGTAAATTCATCCTAGTCGAACTTGAGGACTACGCCAATACTGTCACTACAGAACGGGTTAAGCGTGTGATTCAGGGATATGGCGAGGGCGATAATTTTGTAGAAGGTACTGGTGGTAATTTCAACTTCTATACCCTTGGTCAATCGTTACTTGACGATGAACGCAATCTTAATATTGAAATGCCAATTGACGCTGTTTGCTCCTATATTTGGTACACTGAAACCAACACCGCCTATGCTAATAATACTCAGTTATTACCACTGTTGGGCGTTTATGACAATACAGCCTATTATCTCAACTATATTCCGAATAAAGTCACTACACTAGATCGTAATTTTCTAAAGAATATTGATATTAAGAAGAGCCAGTATGTTATTTATGCCGATAATTGCTTGCTAGCAAAAGAACTTATGCAAAAGTACAACATCGTGTTTAAGAAAATACCCAGAGATATTAGCCAGTTCTAAAACAACTGTATCAGCACCTTTTTGAACGAAATAATAAAATTGAGCTAAAGGCATTACTATGGAACTTAAAAGCTACCAACAAGAAGTCATTAACGACTTAGATCAATATTTGGATAAAGTCAGTGAGGTCGGAAAATACGATGACGCCTTTAACCAGTTTTGGGAAGATAAGGTCGGACGATATGACTCTACTAATAAAAAAGGAATGCAACCTTATAAAAATATTTTAAACAACTCTCCTCATGTTTGTATCAAAGTACCAACCGCAGGTGGTAAAACGTTTATCGGATTGAATGCGCTTGATAGCATATTTAGACATTACAACAATCAAGCAAAAGCTGTTATCTGGCTTGTGCCTTGGTCAAACTTGCTTGAGCAGACTTATAAAAACCTAAATGACAATGAACACCCCTATCGAAAGAAACTTAATCAATTGTTTAACCATAGGGTAGAAGTTTACCTAAAAGAAGATGGTCTACAAGGTGCGAATTTTAACCCTGCCACAGTGCAAACTAATTTAACCATCTTTGTGATGAGTTTTGCCAGTTTGCGAGCAAGAAATAAAGATGACCGTAAGGTATATCAAGAAAATGGCTATTTAATGCCGTTTAAAGATACCTTTGACGGTACCCAAAATCTGCCAGATATTGATGATACTGCCTTAATTAATATCATTCGTAACCTAAAGCCAGTCGTAGTTGTAGACGAAAGCCATAACGCTGAAAGCGATCTTAGTGTGGAGATGTTGAATAATTTAAATCCATCATTTATATTGGACTTAACCGCTACCCCTAAACAAAACAGTAATATTATTAGTTTTGTGCCAGCTTACCGTCTTAAACAAGAAAATATGGTCAAGTTACCTGTTATTGTTTATAACTGCGACAATAGCAACGAGGTTATCGAGAATGCCTTGCACCTACAGCAGAGCCTTGAGATAGAGGCGTTAGAAGAAGAAAAACAAGGTGGACGCTATATACGTCCAATCGTTCTATTCCAAGCACAGCCTATTAATGCTAAAGATAGCACTACTTTTGAAGATATTAAGAAAAAGTTGATAACAGTTGGTATTCCTGATGAGCAAATCAAAATAAAAACCGCTAATATTAACGAATTAAAAAACATCGATCTCATGAGTAGAGATTGCCCTGTTCGTTATATCATCACTATAAATGCGTTGAAGGAGGGGTGGGATTGTCCATTTGCTTATATTTTGGCAACCTTAGCCAATAAATCATCTAACGTGGATGTGGAGCAGATTCTGGGGCGCGTGTTACGACAGCCATATGTTACGCAGCATACACAGCGTAGTTTGAACGTGTCTTATGTACTTACATCTTCAAGCATGTTTCAAAATACTTTACAAAACATTGTTAGTGCTTTACAAGCCAGCGGCTTTAATAAAAACGACTATCGAGCTAAAAATGCAACTGAAATTAATGAAAGTCAGCTAACACCAGTATTACCGCAAGGGCAAGTTAGCTTGTTTGATACGCTACAATCGCCTACCGGAAATATTGATGAGCAACCAACTGATACCGCTAGTATTGATTATCAGAAAATTCATTATTATCCGATTCAAATAGCAGGTAATTTTGCAGTGAGTGAAGACAGCTCGACTTATCACCTTCCGCAATCAGTGGCTAATAATGAACATCTGCAGCGAATCAACGAGATGGTCAATGAGCAAAGTCAAGCCTTTGACCAATACACTGATTCTATGAATGACGCCAATACACTCTCCGAAAACTTGTCAAATCAAGAATCGACTGCTTATGAAGACGTTGGTATTACTATGAATACAACTAGTATTTTAGCTGAGCATCAAGGTATTGCGCAAAAATTATCGTTGCCTCAATTCTTTTTAGCTGATACTGACTTTGGTGGATTGTTTGAAGATGAAAGTGATAATCTACTTAACCGAAATGACTTGCTAGCAGAATTTAATCTTTCAAAAGAAAGTGTTAATATCGATTTTGATCAAATTTCACAGGACATCTACCAAGTCGATATTGAAGAGAATGACGGTGATACGACTGCAAAATATGGCAAGATAGACAACTCAATACTTAGTCAAAGATTTATTGATGCGATTTTAGCCAGTAGTAATGAATCACAGATTCGTGACATCACTGCTCAAATCATGAAAAAGATTGGCGACATGTATCCAATTACTGACCCACAAATCAAGTCTTATGTTGGTAGAATTATTGAAGAACTCACCGAAAGTCAACGTCGAGATATTCTCAAAAACTCCCCACAATACACGAAAAGAATTCGTGAAAATATTGATAGGTTAAGTAAAGTCTATGCCAAGAATAAATTTAGCGAAGATATCAAATCCCGTCAAATTACAGTAAAGCCAAATTGGTATTTTAGCGCTACCTTACCGATTAAAGACAATACTAGTAATGCCATTGAAAAACGTTTATACGAAACAGAAAGTGGAATGAATAATCTTGAACAAGATATTATTTTAAAAATTGCTAGTATGCCAAATGTGATATTTTGGCATAAAAATCTTGTGAAAGGCGCAGGTTTTGCTTTAAATGGTTTTATCAATCATTATCCTGACTTTATCCTTTACACCACCAGAGGAACTATTATTCTGCTAGAAACCAAAGGTGATGACAGAGACAATACGGATACCGAGGATAAAATTATACTTGGAGAGCAGTGGGAGAGGCTTGCTGGCTCAAACTACCGTTACTTCATGGTATTTGATAAAACTCGTATGGATGGCGCGTTTACTGTTGATGAAGCCTTAAAAGTTATAGCTAAACTTTAACTTAATAAAATTAGTCTTGAATAAGATAAGTAGGGCTGAAGTTTAATAGCAACACCGACCAACCATCAGTAGTGATATACACCACCATATTCTGTTCAAAACTACAACACAAACTTAGACTACTGTCTTGGTCTATTGGGTAAGCAAAAAAATGTCTTCTCGTCATTTACCGTTATGGCTCTCACCATAGCCGTCAATGGCGTTTAAACCTTGTTCAAATAAGACGGTTTTAAGTTTTTGATTGGCTAGCTCAAAGGGTTGTAAGATAGAATTGGCTTTTTTAATAAATAGTATATCACTCAATAATTTTTCAAATTTTAGTCTGAAACCTTACTGCTAAGAAACTCAAGTACCTTATCCTCTCCTAGCTGAGAAATTAGTGCTTGTAGCTGGGCAGTAGAGTCAGCTTGTGATTGAGCGTCTGCTCTAAACTCTGCTGTATCTCTGCCTTCTTGTAAAGCATCTAAGTAGTCTGCCCACTTCTGCATCATATTCGCTCGATCATCAATGTACTCAAATCGACCGTAAGCAGTACCATTAGGATCTTTAGTGGTATGACCCAATGCCATCTCTACAAGCACAAGTGGATACTTTAACTGCTCTTGTAGGATCGTCTTCGCTGTCGCTCTAAAGCCATGAGCACAATGTATATCTTTATAGCCTAAATCCTTTAAACGCTTATTAGCCGTCGCATCAGATATGATCTGATGCTTTTTTGCCGTCTGGCTAAAAAAGACATATTCGGTATGCCCATTAATCTTTTTTTGTTCATGCAATATAGCTACCGCTTGAAGAGGTAGGGGAACCACCATGTCCTTGACCATATTTACCTTGCCTTGACCCTTCAAAGGCTTTAACTGCCATCTACCAGCTTGTAGGTCTAGATCTGCCCAGCGCATACGTCTTAAGTCACCATTGCGAACAAACAGAAGTGCTAATAGCCTAAGGGAATTAATGGTGTTTGGATCACCTTCTATTGTTTCAATATCCCGCAGTAACTTAGCAAGCTCTTTGGGCTTGGTAATAGCAGGACGATGACCGTAGCTCGATTTAGCCAATTGGCTTTTGATTAATGCCGCAGGATTACTACTACAAAACCCGCGAGCACCAGCATAGACAAATACATCGCTGGCAATGCCAGCGCAGCGTTCAGCCTTATCCGTAGGCTTGCCATCTTTATTCAAAGTCTTAGCTTGGATGTCCAAAAAAACCTCAAGCATTCTAGGAGAACTAATCTCGCTGATTGGCTCATTGCCAATGTAGGAGCATATTAGCTCTAACCGACCTTTCTTACGAATGAGGGTATTACTCTTCTGAGTCTTATCTAGACTGTCAAAGTACTCCCAAGCAAAGTGATTAAAAGAGTTTTTAGTTCTACTAATAAATCTTTTCTTTATTTCTTCACGATGAAATTTTGGGTCAATACCTTTGCTTAACAGGTCTTCATATTCACGCCAAACCTCACACGCACGTGCATACGAGATACTTGGATATATACCAATGGATATAATACTTTGCTTAGAATTTGAAGGAGGGTAGTAGCGGTACATCCATGACTTAGTCTCAGTAGGACGTACCATTAAGAATAGTTTGGGATGATTTTTGACAGCAACGAAGTACTTCTTATCTTCAGGCTTATGGCTGCTGATGCTTCTGTCTGAACTGATCGCTTTTCTTTCCATATCCTAGATCTCTATGAGTAGACTCAAAACTCGGTATACTTGACAGTATACTCAAAGTGCATGGATTAGGATAGATTCATAGGACAGTATAGAACGCCAGATACAACAAAGCCCCTGATATCAGGGGCTTTAGCTGTTCTATAAGATAGTATAGGACTATGTAATGGTACCCGGAGCCGGACTTGAACCGGCACGCTATTGCTAGCGAGGGATTTTAAATCCCTTGTGTCTACCAATTTCACCACCCGGGCAAAACTTTTTTTATCTCTTTCTCTTATTCACATCTCCGTTCCCACGAGACGGACTCCTATCTCTTTTTCCTTCTTCTTCTTTTTTTTTTTTATTTTTTTTTTTTTTTTTTTTTTTTTTTTTTTTTTTTTTTTTTTTTTTTTTTTTTTTTTTTTTT
>NZ_PJBU01000088.1:0-27096 GCF_002863645.1 Psychrobacter sp. MES7-P7E
ATTTGAGTATGCAGAAAGCGAAAACGTATGGGCTTCATCACCGCTCAGGTGACTTAGAAATTGTATGCCATTGATATTGTTTGCTAGTGCAACTTCATCACCGCTCAGGTGACTTAGAAACTGTATATTCAAAGTTTCCGTCAATGACGTTTCTTCATCACCGCTCAGGTGACTTAGAAATTATCAAGTAGATAAGTCTGCTCTTTAGGTACCTTCATCACCGCTCAGGTGACTTAGAAAAGCTGAAGATACCGCCCCACTAACCGCAGTCACTTCATCACCGCTCAGGTGACTTAGAAATGATACTTGAGCATTGCCCTTAGCATCGACATCTTCATCACCGCTCAGGTGACTTAGAAACAAGGGAATCATGTGGCGTTATCGTAAAAAAACTTCATCACCGCTCAGGTGACTTAGAAAATCGGTGCGATAAGTCTTAGTATCTCCATTAACTTCATCACCGCTCAGGTGACTTAGAAAACTTTCATCATTACAAAGTCAGTACCTTTAGTCTTCATCACCGCTCAGGTGACTTAGAAAAATATCTATAGCACCGAGATTAGAGAAGCTACCTTCATCACCGCTCAGGTGACTTAGAAATATCAATAGTGGCACTGGGTTGTTTTGAGCCGCTTCATCACCGCTCAGGTGACTTAGAAAAGAGTTTAAAGGGACAGATGGAGCTAATTATTCTTCATCACCGCTCAGGTGACTTAGAAATCTCAAAATCTGTAAATCTACTATTAAGCTCTCTTCATCACCGCTCAGGTGACTTAGAAATCTCTTAGTTTTTCTACTTTCTCAATCTGCTCCTTCATCACCGCTCAGGTGACTTAGAAATTACTACAACAGTGTGCGCCTGATATTGACCCCTTCATCACCGCTCAGGTGACTTAGAAATTATTCATTAATTCAGTGGCTATAACTTTGGTCTTCATCACCGCTCAGGTGACTTAGAAATTCGTGCATATTATCCTCTGGCTTATTAGACCCTTCATCACCGCTCAGGTGACTTAGAAACTGACCATCACTGACCATCTGATCGCAATATTCTTCATCACCGCTCAGGTGACTTAGAAAAATTCCTCAAAACTTTGCGGTATTTCTGTTGACTTCATCACCGCTCAGGTGACTTAGAAAATCAATGGAATCATGACAGCTTGAGCAAGCGACTTCATCACCGCTCAGGTGACTTAGAAACAAGCCCGAGAAAATGACGCTTGCTAAATATACTTCATCACCGCTCAGGTGACTTAGAAATTTGCAATCGGTTTTGGTCATTAGATCGCTTTCTTCATCACCGCTCAGGTGACTTAGAAAGTAAGCGTGCATGAGTTCCGTTATTGATATATCTTCATCACCGCTCAGGTGACTTAGAAAGCCACCAAGTTTCGTAGCGTCAAGCTCATACACTTCATCACCGCTCAGGTGACTTAGAAAAACCGACTACAGCGACGAGCTAGCAACTGAGACTTCATCACCGCTCAGGTGACTTAGAAAATATGATGCTAGCGATACATGGCATCGAAATCCTTCATCACCGCTCAGGTGACTTAGAAAGTAAGCACCAATCAGTCCATCAGGACTTGCACCTTCATCACCGCTCAGGTGACTTAGAAATATTTGGCAAAGGTATTATAAAGAGGTCTGTACTTCATCACCGCTCAGGTGACTTAGAAACTGTAAGCCATTAATATTATTTGCTAGTGCAACTTCATCACCGCTCAGGTGACTTAGAAAACTTGTAGTGTTTCAGCGCCAACACTCTCTTGCTTCATCACCGCTCAGGTGACTTAGAAAACAGACGATGCGGCTAAGGACGTTTGCGGTGGCTTCATCACCGCTCAGGTGACTTAGAAACTGCACTCAACGACATACTACTAGCCATGACACTTCATCACCGCTCAGGTGACTTAGAAAATTTCGTGAAAGTTGTCAGAGATAAAGCCGACCTTCATCACCGCTCAGGTGACTTAGAAAACTAACAGTCGATACACGACCGCCGTTGGCACCTTCATCACCGCTCAGGTGACTTAGAAAATATATTAAAGCTGTCAAACTGCTCGCCAACACTTCATCACCGCTCAGGTGACTTAGAAATTATCTCGAATTTCAGTAACAGAGTTGGTAGCCTTCATCACCGCTCAGGTGACTTAGAAAAATGCGCCACCACGCTTTACACTTCAATAACTCTTCATCACCGCTCAGGTGACTTAGAAAAGTGACCAGCAAAATAGATGCAAAATAATTGTCTTCATCACCGCTCAGGTGACTTAGAAAAACAGTCAAAGTGTCATAGTTGAGTCATAAAACTTCATCACCGCTCAGGTGACTTAGAAAAGCTGAAGATACCGCCCCACTAACCGCAGTTACTTCATCACCGCTCAGGTGACTTAGAAATAATAGATCGTTTTATGACATATATTATATAACTTCATCACCGCTCAGGTGACTTAGAAATTTTCAGCTGAATACTTGTGATGCTTGACTTACTTCATCACCGCTCAGGTGACTTAGAAAAATCACGCAGGGGCGGTGTTCCGTCGTGCTACCTTCATCACCGCTCAGGTGACTTAGAAATGATGATGTTCACCTTGAGCTTTTTGAATTGCCTTCATCACCGCTCAGGTGACTTAGAAAATAACCACATGCTTCTCACGGTCTGTTGCGTGCTTCATCACCGCTCAGGTGACTTAGAAATCACCAACTAGCTGATACCAGTTACCTAAACGCTTCATCACCGCTCAGGTGACTTAGAAAACCCTGACGGCTCTACAAACCCAAGTATGCCACTTCATCACCGCTCAGGTGACTTATGAGCAGCGTTAAAAAATTGTACTGCAATTTTAGTTGTGCAAGGAAAATCCTTTAAATAGAATTTTCAGAAGTTATAATTCCAAACGCAATTCGGAAAAATGGATCTCACCGCTCAGGTGACTTAGAAAGCTATAGGTGCTGAGTGAGAGACTGCCATTTACGGGTTTCATCACCTATAGGATGCTTAAAAATAGCGGGGTTTAAAGTAGTTGACAGATGTCATTGCCTAGAAATTCGATTATAGTAGATATCTATAACTATTATTTAAACAAGCTAAGGGGTTGAACCATGAAAGTACTAGGATTGTGTATTGCAGCAGGACTGGGCTTAAGCGCTTGTGCTATGACAGGTAATACAGACCAAAATAATAATGCCAATAGAGTCGTCACTCAATATCCTGTTGAAGCTGCCATACTAAACATCTACACCAAGCAACGCAGTGATAAGTTAATTGCCACGGTTGGGAATCAAAGTGTATCAGCAGAAATTCAAGTCACACCTAAAGGCAGTATGCGATTCAATAATAAAGCTGTACAAGGTGCCGAAGTAAACACTATCAATAAAGTGAATGATCGAATCACTGATCAGTCAGTCGCTATCAATTACTTTACCCTGAACCCACTCGTGTTTCATGGCTTTACAGATAGCACGGGTAAATACTCACTATCAAACCAGACAACTGTCATTCCTAAGATAGCTACAGTCGGTGACTCAAGTAAGTTGATTACTGAGAATATCTATACTAATAGTAGTATGCGTAACAAGATAGGTACTTATAACCAAGATTGGTCTCTTGCGCGAGATACTAATAACACCGCATGGTTCTGCATAGAAACATCAGGCAATCTATTGCTCAGCTCTGACCCTGCAGGTACGTCATCAGAATGCTACAAGATTAATGCCAAAGGCGATCTCTTAGCGAGCAAAGTGACACTTAATCAGCCTAGTAGTAATGGCAGCGCTAGAACAGTGACCTTAACCAGTCAGTAGTGATTCGCTTTATCATATGACTTATTGCATAACCTTAATCACATAACAACGATAGATAAAGTAGCGCCTAACATGGGCGCTATTTTTTATGGTTTAAACTGCTCATCTAAAACCTCACGACAACCACCGTCGCATAACTCACATTTGCCCTTGAATTGTTCAAGCGGCTGTCTCTACAATCAAAGTCATCTCATCTGAGCATCTAGTTACTCGTGCTTGGATATACCTTTTCCTTTATGACGAGTCTGCCATGTATGCGCTCATCGACTGCAACAGCTTTTATGCCAACTGTGAAAAGCTCTTTCGCCCTGATCTAAAGGACAAGCCTGTCGTCGTGCTGTCTAATAATGATGGCTGCGTCATAGCACGCTCACCTGAAGCAAAGCTGCTTGGTATTAAGATGGGCGTGCCGTACTTTCAAGTCAAAGACTTCTGCATCAAAAATAACATCACTGTCTTTAGCTCCAACTACGCTCTTTATGCGGACATGTCTCAGCGTGTCATGACCACGCTTGAAACGCTATGTCCAACCGTTGAAGTGTATTCTATTGATGAAGCCTTTTTATACTTAGCCGATTATCCCGTTGCCATGCAAGACCTCAATGCTTACGGGCATAAGCTTAAAGCCATTGTTGAGATGCATACTGGTATTCCAGTCGGTGTCGGTATTGGTAGCACCAAGACTATGGCAAAGCTTGCCAATCATGCGGCTAAGACGTATCCCGCCACCAAAGGCGTCTGTGTGTTAGAGAATATCAGATGGATACGCCGCATCATGCAGATAACCGATGTCGGCGAGCTGTGGGGTGTGGGTCGTCGGTACAAGGTTAGACTCAATGAGATGGGCATTCATACCGTCTACCAATTGGCCATCTGTGAGCCTGCTAAAATCAGACAGCACTTTGGCGTGGTACTCGAGCGCACCTGCTTAGAGCTCAACGGTCAGTCCTGTCTAGGCATTGAAAGCATAGCCCCGAAGAAACAAATCATCTCCTCACGGTCATTCTCTGAGCGCATCACTGACCAACAAGCTCTAAGCGAGTCGATCTGTAGCCATGTAGCAAAAGCCGCCAGTAAACTACGACAACAAGACAGCGTCTGTGCTTATATCACGGTCTTTGCTAAGAACAGCCCCTTTAGTAAAAATGAACCTTATGTTTCTATCTCTGGTAACTATCAGTTTATCACGCCAACGGCAGACACCAGAGTGATGGTCACCGCTGCCAGACAAGTTCTAAAGGTGATCTATAAAGAAGAGGTACGCTATGCTAAGGCAGGTGTGATGCTGCTCGGTATCTGTCAGCATGATGAGGTGCAGCTTGATTTGTTTGCAGAAAGCAAAGCAGCTGTCGAGGATAAAAAGAAAAATACAGAGGTCACTGCCATCATGGATGCACTGAATAAAAAGTACGGACAGAACAGTCATCAGCAAGCGGCAGTGTTTATCGCCAGTGAAGGTATCAAGGACAAGCAGTCATGGCAGATGAGCCGTGACATGCTTTCTCCTTGCTACACCACCAATATCAATCAGTTGCCTAAGGTGCATTAGATGACCGTCAAAATAATCGGTAAGCTCACCAATGAAGGTGAAACGGTATTGCTGTCATTATACAGCGATAAGGTCAAAGCGGGCTTTCCAAGCCCAGCCACTGACTATGTGCAAAACCGTATTGATTTAAACACGTTACTCATACGCCATCCGGCATCGATGTATCTGGTCGAGGTGGAAGGAGACAGTATGGTGGATATCGGTATCTACCCCAATGATATTCTTATCGTGGATCGCTCATTGACAGCCTGTCATAAGGACATTGTGATTGCACTGGTCGATGATGGCTTTACTGCCAAGCAATTGATACTGGGTGAGAGTATTATCTTACGTGCGCATAATGAGAATTATGCCGATATCGTGGTTAAGGGATCGCTTGAATTATTTGGGGTGGTGGCGAGTAGTATTAGGCGGTTTAAGCGCTGAGATATATAAGACCACTCTTTTAATGTCCTAAAATCACATATTAATCTGCATCCACGCCATCTAAGCTCTTGATCCTAACATCCAAGTAGTACGCTGCTTTCTCTAAATTCCCACCCCAAGCTATCATCCTAAGCTACTTTTCTAGTTATCTCATCTGCCCACACACCTACCCACTCAAGCTAAACTCTTAAAATACTTCAGATAGGATCACCATAGATTGTCTCTAAAAGTATAAATCATAGCAAGGCGTCATTAGCCGTCGCCTAATTTGATATTCTGTCTCAAAACCCCAAAACTTGACTTTCAATTGTTTGCTAGTCCTCGTAAAGTATTAGTGGAGGTCAGCACAAGGGTATATATAAAGAACAAGTCATCAACTCGATATCTTAGTAGGAAAAATATGAAATCACTATCGATCGCTAAGCTACAAACACTCAATGTGCTTGTATATCCAGAAATCATTAGTCTGTTTGATATTTATACCTGCCATATTAGACCACTTCTTAATAGTCAGGCTATCGAACTTGAGCAAAGTAATACTTGCTTAAAACTTACCTGCTTTATAAAAGAGGAGGAAAAATGGTTCTTGCTCAATAATTTTGAGCTTTTTCACCTGATCAAAAGCCCTGATGCTGATTTTAGTGTACTCAGACAAAAAGTAGCTGTGCAATACATCTCAAAGGATCAGTTTGATTTTGACATTAGTTTTTACGAGCTCATTGATCTCATCGCAAAATACAACAAAAAAATAGATATCACGCTCATTTACACGCAGCTAAACGAAGCCTTGGATCAAGAGATAAACCAAAAATTATTTGGCAAAAATATTTTTGCTATTACTACATTTTGTCGGCTTATAAATATAAGTGAGCAAACTTATTACAAGCGACCTTCTGAGGGTGTTTTATGACTGAGAATGCTGAGAATGCTGAGAATAATCATGAAGAGCGTGAATGGCTTAATGCGCAAGCATTAACAGACATCGTTAAGAAAATTGATAATGAGCAAAATTTTATATATCCAGAAGCAGTATCGACTGCCATATCTGAGATCACTTTAGCAGTACACAATAGCTATAGCCAGCCAGATGATAATCCCCAAAATCTACTAAGATTAATATTACAGGTATTACAAAGAAGGCCAGTTCCTCGGCTTTCTATGACTATTAGTAGATCAGAATTAGCAAAAAAACCACTCATCATGCAATTGCTTATTCTCATGCAACATTCTATCAATGAACATCAGCATGACTACCTACAGAAACGGTTAATTTGGCTAGCCATAGCAATGCACACCAGTGTGATGCTGACGCAGCACTGGCCAAAACAGCAAACCAAAAATATACTGATGCAATTTAAACAGGCGCAGTTTTCAAGATCTTCTAGACGAACATGGATTTGGCGTGAACTACCTGATTTACCTCAAATGATCATGAGTGTGGAAAGTATATGCGCCATTTTCACTGATCTATTAGAGCAGCAAAAAAGTGCATATGAATTGTTAAATGATAAGCAAGCTACTCATGCCGAAGAAAAGAAAGTGGCAAAAGATAAACTGAGCCAAATAGAGAAAATAACGACCGCCTATCAAAATGCGCATACGTTACGCAAGCCTAGACTTAAGTATAAGAAGCCGCCTAAACATATTAAAATTATAGCCATCAACTTAGCAGATAACACATCGAAATTGCCCTTAGACTCTACTGCAACGAGTCACAACTGGAATACCACGCCTAGCAATGATACATGGAGTAACACACGTGATGATATAGAACACAGCGCTATCGCCATAGATCTTGCATTTTTAGACGCTAATACTGAAAGCCATGAAGGGTTAACCACCAGCTTTGAAGAGCGTATTGATCACCATGAGGCACCCTATGTCAGCTATGGCGAATATCCAAACCCGTTAATCAAACACTCTATACCGCTCCAAACTATAGATTTATCGCTACAGCAAAACTATATGTCTCAGCGCAATCTCGCGCTTAACTCTAACACGCGCTTACTCTCTCTTGCCGGCTACCAAGCGTTATTTGCTGCGCTCAACCAAGATGCAAGCACCTTACCAGAAACAGAGACTGATAAAACCTGTGCTGGTATTTTATTGTTATCTATGATTACTGGGTTGCCAGTTAAATCCTTACTAACACCCGGCTATATCGGTCATCCTAATATTTTCAAAATTAAAGGTAAAAAGTATTACATCGAACACAGCTTAGGTATTACCGAAAAGTCCACAAGCCAAACATTGCTCGAAAATGATTATGAAAATACTTCTGATACCATCAAAGTTCCACTACCGTTGTGGCTGATAGATGATTTACTTGCTTGCGAGTTGCCATTAAAAGAAGATTTTACGGCTTATCTTGCCACCTTACGTAGCAGCCTTGGATTGCCGTACCTGTCCGTCAATCGTATAGAGACCGCACTACATGTCGTGCTCTCTCGTTATACACCTAATTGTCATGCACATATCGCCGATATCATCTGTCGCACGCCTGCGTCCCATGCTCCTGCAATGTACTATAGTAGCCACACCAGCGAAGCACTTATGACACACTATAAATCAGCACTGGGCATATTTAATAGCAACAGTGATTTTGACTTAACTTATATCACCCCTTGGCATAAATATACCGTAGGCTCAGCGTTTGCGCTAACGATTGAAACCGTTTGCGACATCGTAAATGAGATGAAGTACTGGACTGATCAAAGTTCAAACGATGAGGAGCACTTTAATAGAACCAGTATTTTTGTATGGTTTGTCTTTTGCCTTTTAACCGGCGTGCGACCAAACAACGGTCTTGGCAGGATGTACGATATTGATCTTGATATGGGTTGGCTGCTCATCAATGACAAGCCAGTTAAGAAGGTCAAAAGTGACCGTCTCATTCCGCTATGCCCCACACTTATACGCCATCTAACAGACTATAGAGCATATTTAGTCAACTATCAGGCAAAGCACCAAGGTCATCATGATATCAGCGCTATCATTGATAATATACGTTTAGGTAATGATGAAGCACTATTAAAGCTGTTGTCTGAGCGAGCTCCTACTGCTAACTCTCCTACTCTTAAAGATATTAAGCGTGGCGATGCTTATCATATGACCAAGCATATCATTGACGCCAATCCCTATTGGACACGCCACTTTGTTCGTACGCAGCTTGAAAAACTTGGCGTTTCCTTATCACTGATTAACACGGTTATTGGTCATGAAAAAGCTCGTCAAGAAGTATTGGGGCGCTTCTCATCAAGTAGTAAAGCAGATATTAAGCGTGTAGCGTCCGTGTTTGAACAGATCGCAGCACAGCTTGGGTTATCAGATATCACAATCAATCATTACCCTAATTCAAATCATGTCGGCACAAGCACTGCAGAGGTTGATCATGCTAATAAATGAAATAAAGCTGCCAAAAATTATTGATGACTTAGCAAAGTTTGATGGTAGAAAAAAGCGCTACGTGCCTTACCCATCTATACTCAAAAACAGTGACACGGCAAGGACACGTGAGATAAAGCTACTCGCCGACTTACAAACCGAATGGGAGTCATTGAAAAGGATTCATCCTGGAAGTATCGGATTCATACAGTCTTTCAATAAATACTACCAACAAGCGCTTTGGCCCAATGAGCGCATCTTTTCATTTTCGCCAAGCTCTAGCGACTATTTTGATTTATCATGGCTATCTTGGAGTCAATCTTTAAGCCAGTTTCAGATAGAGCTTTATAGACAATTGGAACCATTGTCTCAAGAAGGATTTGATGAGTTTCAGTCAATCATTGAAAACAAAATTGCAAAAGCTTACGAGTCATCTAGAACACTCAAACATGTCTGGCAAGTCGTCGTTAAGTTCGTTGACTATCAAAATAAGTACCATATGCTTGCTGAGCATCACTATCCTAAGATAATCGCGCCACAGCCTACTAAAATTAATCCACTAATTACAAATACAGCTTGGTTAAAAGACGGTAAGGCGCTGGTCAAAATTATTCGCGCAGTAGAGCATAATTGGGAGCAAACAGTCGATTATAGCCAAGATCAGATTATAGGTTGGCTGATATTCTCAGGAATTGTATATGGTGGCATCAACGAGGTACAAATGCTTCAAGGATGGCTTACCTCATTGCTCGCCAAAGAGTATCAGCCATTTATCAAAGACAGGATAATGGTCTCGCCGCGCTTTGTGCAGAAGCGCTTTGGTAACGAGCGAGAAGAAGAAAGTGACCAGCTTTATAACACCAAGCAAATCGTTGTAGATGTGGTCAGTCAGTGTTGGCTGATGCGTTATCATAAAAAAAGCAGTCAAGCAGAGAT
The DNA here is from genome assembly GCF_002863645.1 of Psychrobacter sp. MES7-P7E. NCBI lineage: Bacteria > Pseudomonadati > Pseudomonadota > Gammaproteobacteria > Moraxellales > Moraxellaceae > Psychrobacter > Psychrobacter sp. MES7-P7E. The sequence goes on from NZ_PJBU01000088.1 coordinate 10,103, forward strand.
CAAACCTATCATTGCCAAGCTGTCAGAAGATAAGATAAAACAATACTTGACTGTGGCTTTGTCTGACGTGATCAATCCTTTAGGTATTAAGCCACTTCCCTTTTCAAGGTTTTTATATTACGCCAGTTATTACTGGGAGGAGCTGAAGGGCACTAATATTGATCATGCTTCAGTTGGGGTGCTGCGAGGTATGCATAATACTGCTGGACTGAGTACACAGGACTTTGGTCGGTTTTTGAACCAAAAATATCAGTATAAAGAGGAGCCGTATGATCTAGAACATATTTTGACGCTGTCTATCAGCAAAAACTCTGTTAATCAAAACGAGACATCTAGTAGTAGTTCTACCAAAAAGATAGAGGTTAGAAAGTCTGATTTAATTATGAATCTGACTAAAGACTTCAAAATGGATAAAAAACAGAAGAAGAAAAAACTCGGCCAAACGACGTACACTCTTATCGAAAGAGTACAAAAACGCTATGGGCAATACGATGACTTAAGTGAAAAAATTTTATTAGATTGGGTACTAAGTTTACTCAATCGAAAGGAGTCAAAATCACTTAGTAATGAGTCTATTTTGAAATATATTAGAACCATAGGCTATGAATGGTTATATTTCACAACGGCTCAGCCGCTTGATATTTGGTCAGAGGAAGAGTTTGAGGAACTTTATGAAGATATTTTAGAGTACAAAGCTGTCGTACGGAACAATACTGACATTGGATACTCTGCCAATTTATTAAAGAGTATGCACAACTTTGCTAAGAGCAAATACAATCTACCCTCCGTGAACTTTCAACACTCCAAAAACGGTCGGCGTGTACGTGCAGAGCTGATATCACCGCAAGCGTACAAAGCCATAATTACGCAGATACTGGGTTCTGTAGATATATTGGAGCGGGAGATGTTCGCGCTTTTATTTATCTTAGTCTATCGTACTGGCATGCGCAAAAAAGAGCTGTTGGGACTTAAGTATAGTGATATCGAAGGTTTAAAGGCAGCTACACCCTCAGTGGTAATCAGGCCCAATAGCTACCGTCCCACCAAGACTCAAAGTAGTATCCGCCGCATTGCCTTATTTGCCCTTCTCAAGCCTGATGAGCTGAACTTTTTTATTAACTTTGTGCAAAGTAATATTGGCAGCCATTCAAACAAATTTATCTTTACCTTATCATCGGATCAGCGTCCTATTGATGACCATGTTCCTTTACAGTTACTCAAACGAGTCTTAAAAGACATGTCGGTAGATCATAATGTGGCAGAGCATACCTTTCATGGGTTTAGACACACGGCTGTGAGCAATCTATCTTTAGCGCTATTAGGTCATCCAGATCTCGTAGAAGCCCTCACCGATTATGACGAAAACGACATACTGCGTATAAAAAAAGGCCTACTCGGGGAGCATATCGATGCACAAGATCGCTGGTACGCTCTATCAGGTGTTATGGGGCACTTGTCGCCTGAGCGTAGCTTTGAGTATTACAACCATTTTGCTACTTTGATGGCGACCTATGCGTTAAGTATTGCTGACATCAAACTACCCGAGCAAACGCTGTGTAACATTACCGAATTTCCTCTTAGAAGGATTAAGGATAATGCTGACATTACTGCTAATGGCATGGTCAGCATACCTAGCATGCGTAAACTTTTGTTTAAAAGTATTATAGAAGGCAAACGCAAGTCACCTCAATTTACGATCGAAAACTGTGATAAACAGTTTCTCTTGAGTACCAATACCCCAACCACTGATGAATTGTTTGGTCGTTATGGTCTAAACCGAGTACAGCTGCTACTACAGACCTATGATAAAGAGGTACTGTTGAGTAAAGCAGCCCAGTTGGCAAATATTTCTATGCACGATGCAAACATTTTAATAAAACGTGCCAGCGAGGTTGCCGACATCGCTACCAAACGCGGCAAATCTCGCTTTGTTAAGCTATCAGATTCAAAGAATTCCGTACTGAGTCCACTGAACATTCAATATCAAAGTGACTTAAGATTGCTATCGCTTTTGTTAAGTAATGCCTACCGTCTACGAGAAAAGTCAGGGACTGATTGGACTTGGTTTATTGAGATATGTCGTGAAAAACTGTCTGTTAGCAGAGCATACCTACCATTTAGAAAAGAAGATAAAAAAGAATTGCAGCGGTTCATTGGGATTGCTGAGAAATTGCTGCCTTTGAAACGTTGGCTGGTGAGTAGCAACAAAAATCTATTGATGGAAACTATGTCATCTACTGACTATCAAGACATTAAGCAGCAATCTAATGACTCGAAAAATGCTCTCCATATCGGTATTGCTAGTCAAGACCATAGGGAACGGACTAACAAGTGGCAATACTCACCACTACTACGGTTTTTTGTGCATATGATGCTGATTACAGATGAAACATTATCTATTGCGAATTAAGCTTCTTGTACTAGCGTCCTTTGTCATAATGACTTATAGATTTGCCTGATGGCGATACCACAAAAAATATTATTTTTATTAGGGGCTGTATAGAATTCAAATCAGGGGCAACCAGATAAAGACACAAGCGAGCATTACCGCCGCTGCATAGCTATCTTTGAGCTTATCATATCGCGTGGCAATGCCCCTAAAATGTTTCAATCTAGCAAAAGCGTTTTCTACCAAATGACGGCAACGATACAAATACCAATCTAGTGTGTCGTTGCGGCTTTTAGAGTTCGACTTAACAGGTATGACTGACTGAGCACAGTGCTTGAAGATACACTCTCTAATATCGCTACTATCGTAGCCCCTGTCTGCAATCACCGCTTTAGTCTGGTTGTTAATCGTGCTACATATCAACGCCTTTTCCATCTTAGAGTCATGTACTTGCCCACCTGACAGCTCAACATGTATAGGGTTGCCACAAGCATCGACCACTAAGTGCAGTTTGCTGACCCCTGCCGTCAATCCCGTATATATAAACTTGGGAGATTTTGATTACGCAGCCTGACGATAATAATCAAACCACACCTGTCTTGGCGATTTATAGCCTAAACCCTTTTGAATCCTAGTCTGATTATAATATAACTCAATATTGATCTATGCCGTCAAATCCGTACAAACACACTTGGGAGATTTTAGCTACACCGCCTAATATAACAATAAAAAAACGCTACCCGATAATTAATCAGATAACGCTTTGCTTATTGCTTATCTAGAATATATTGAACGCTAACGCTCACCTAGTCCTTCAGAGAAAGTCTTAGTAATGGGCTTAGTTAAGTATGATAGTACCGAGCGCTGCTGTGCCTTAATATCGACGGAAGCTGTCATCCCAGGCTTAATGACAATCTCATCACTGCGCCCAGAAAATTCAGCACCAGTAATTTTTATCTGTACACGATAATAGGGCTCTTCCCCTTTCGGAGTTTGCTCCATTAATGTGTCTGGACTAATATAGATCACAGTACCATTCATAGCACCAAAGATAGAATAATCATAAGCATCAAGCTTTACAGTGGCATCCTGCTGCTCTTTGACATAAGCAATGTCTACGGGCTTTATTTTAGCCTCGACGATCAAATCACTACTGGTTGGCAATATTTTCATGATGATTTCGCCAGGCTTAACCACGCCGCCGATAGTAGTCACTAGGATATTGTTTACTTTACCGTCTGTTGGCGCAAATAGATTTTTTTCTTCTAATACTTGTGAGTGATCGCGTAATTGTTCAAGTTCAGTATCTAAATCTTCTTGCGCTTTGGTCATCTCTGACTGTGCTTCTTCAAAATACTTATTACGCTTGTTAGTAATTTGAGCTTGAATTTCAGCAACTTGCCGACGCAACTTGATGATATCAGCCTGACTCACATCACCATACGATAATAACGGCTCATTCATACTCAGCTCTTGCTGGGCTAATACCATCATCTTTTGTAGTGAGCTGACATCTTGGTCAATTGCTTGCTTACGACGATTATAGAGTTGGGTTTGATTTTCTATATATTCACTATAGTTTTTGATGCCTTCTGGAAACACCAATGGTCGCTCAAATATCTCCGCCTCTAGGCGTGCAATCTTAGCTTTGAGTGCTGCTATTTTGGAGCCTGAGTTGGCGACCGCTGCTTGCGCACGTTCTTCCTCTAAAGTAACTATTAACTGTCCTTTAGTGACATCCTCGCCTTCTTTGACCAATATCTCGGTCAAGACGCCACCCTCTACGGCTTGTATATCTTGTGTACGAGCGCTAGCAATGATAGTTCCCGTCGCTCGCGTGACTTGATCAATTTGGGCAAAATAAGCCCAGACAACGAGTGCAATTATTCCGACCAATGAGCCCCAAATGATAATGCGCGTGCGCCCCACTTTAGGATCATGAAACTTATGTTTATAATTATCCATTATCCTGCCCTGAATTATCACGTTTATCGTCGTTTTTTGGTGAGATACTCGAAGTCTTATTACTAATTGCTGTCACTCTAGGCGAGCTTACTTTAATTGATGGTTTGCTAGCTTTTTTCTGATCATCATTGCCTTTTAATTGCTCAAGAACTTGTGCCTTCGGACCATCCATTACGATTTTTTGATTGTCCATAATAATGATGCGATCGACCAGTTGTAGGAGTGGCATTTTATGAGTGGACACAATAAGCGTTTGCCCTTGTCCAAACTCTTTTTTGAGTACGTCAATACATTGTAGTTCTTGCCGATTATCCATAGAAGCGGTCGGCTCATCCATCAATAATATGGAAGGTTTTGTCAGCAGCAACCGAGTAAATGCTACCAGTTGTTTTTGACCCCCTGATAATCCTTTACCTCCCTCACTAATTGGCAAATCCAAACCACTAGAATGACTGGCTACCAATTTAATCAGTCCCGTCTTAACGAGGGCGTCGCGCATTACATCATCACTGGGCGCTGGTAGACCAATCAATAAGTTTTCTCGCAGTGTGCCTTCGAACAAACGATGGTCTTGTTGCAGATAGCCGACTTGCTCACTCATAGATTCACGACTAATCTGCTGAATATCTAATCCATCTAATAATATCCGGCCTTGGGTAGGAGCATACAGCCCTGACAGTACTTTTAATAAAGTCGATTTACCTGAGCCAATAGGGCCCAATACTGCAATACGCTCACCTGCTGTTATATTCAGACTACTAATTGCCAATGCGGGTTGATCATTATTTTGGTAATTAAAAATAACTTTGTCTACATTAAAATTACCAGCGATTTTGCTAGGCGACAAGGGATGACTGACACCATGATTGTCTTGTTCTAATGAGAATAGTTTTTCGATATTTAGCTTGGCAGCTTTGGCATGTGAATGTTGTACTAACAGGTTAGGAATACCCATTATTGGCGCTAAGATACGACCACCTAGGATTGAGCATGCAATAAGTCCACCCATTGTCATATCACCTGACATCACTACAAACGAGCCAATAATTACGATGCCGACATAGCTGGTCTGCTGAATCATTTGCGACAGATAGCTCAAATTGTCATTGGCATGTTTCATATCAAGATCATTCTTAGTGGTGATGCTCATCACATCGAGCCAACGTGATAAGAACTTCCAATTCCCTGATCCTGCTTTGATAGTCTCAACACCTTCCACAGTCTCCACAAGGATACCTGTTTTGCGATAAGACGCTGCTGCTCCAATTGCCGCAATACTGTCGATTTTTCTACGTGCGCCGAACCCAAGTATGATGGCTATAACGGCGGCCACAATAGGTACCAAAGCCACTAAAGGATTACCAATGATGACAATCAGGGTTACAAATATAATAGCCATTGGAATGTCAACAAGACCGAATAGCGTACTTGCAGTATAAAAACCGCGAACTTGCTCATAACCACGTAGCTGCGCTGCCATTGAACCCACCGACCCTGGCATTTGATCAATCCGAACACTCAGCAGCCGCTGAAATACTTCTCGAGACAAGTACTGATCAAGGTTAACCACTACTTTATCCATAATCTTTGAGCGCGCAAACTTCATAAAGGTCTCAAACAAGATGACGAGACCAACACCACTTGCCAGAATGATTAAAGTGTATTCACTGCGTGTTGGGATGACTCTGTCATAAACTTGCATCGAAAATAGCGATACTGCTAACGCTAGCATATTAATCAAAAATGATGCGACTACTGCCTCAATAACAATACCACGATAGTTTTTTAGATCTTTTTTTAATAGTTGGTCAAAAGACAGCTGTTTACGCTTGCTCGGCTCGCTTTCTAAGCGGATACGCAGTAATTGTGTAAACGCATCACTTGGATGAACACTGATTTTCTCAGACTGACTAAACTGCCACAATCCCTGTGGATTTTGTTGCTCAATAACGCCCCATCCTTGCGTAGGATGCAAAGCCAACAATGGCAAAAATGCGGCATCGGGTATTGGTAAAGATTCTGGCAACTGATCAATGCCCAACTGTTCCAGCACCCTAACAATACTCGCCAGCGTCACAAGCTCTGTCTGCTGATGCAGCACCCCATGCAAGCGCACACTATCAATAGGATAGCCTTGCTGAGTCAGCAAAGTGTGTAACGCTGCCGCCAATTGCGCCGCTTGCTCATTTATTTGCTCATCAGGGGCAGGCGTCGATAACTGCGAAGTAGGATTTGCCATCAGCTCGCTGTCAGATGTAGCGTCATTCGAAGCTGGAACTGGTGTACTCATGATAAATATATCCTACAAATTTATGGATAGTTAGGGTCATTAAGTGGATAAGTGACGAGACCTGTATCATCTTTGTTGTCACTACTCGCCTCTTTCATCACGATCGGCTGAATGATGACCTGATCAGACTGCTGTCTGGCAGCATCTTGACGGGTCAGCCATTTTTTTACCGGGTCTAGCGGACTAAATAATGGCTCAGGCTGACGGCTTTGATCATATTGCTGCCACGACATCAGGCCAAAATCCACTTGCAGCTTATAAAAAGCACCGATGATAGCCGCGCGGGTCTCGACCAGTTGTGCTTGATATTGTGAATGCTCACGCACTGCGTTCAGTACCTCAAGCCAAGATTTACGCCCTGCAATGAACTGGCGGCGATAAGAGCTCACCACAATCTGTGCGCCTGCGACTGCTGCGATCAAAGAGCGCTCTTGATCCTTAGCACTAGCAAACTGCTGATATTGGGTTTGGATAGTCTCAAGCACTTGTCGTCTTGACGCTTCTTTTGACTGTGAAAGGCTGTTTACTCGTGAGGCTGATGCCCGGGCTAGTGCCAAATTAGATAGGCCTGCTCCTGGATCATAGCTTAAGCCTACCGAAAACTCACCTTCACTATTATTCTGATTGTTGTTTCTATTTTCATCATGATAATAGTCGTATTCGTACTGTGCATAAAAAGTCGGATAACGCGCCGCCTGCAATGACTTAACTTCTTGCTTAGCCGCTTCAACTTGATAATGCCCTTTTACCACGGTAGGATTATAAAAGCTGGCCTGATCAAAAGCCATTTGTTCAAAGGTTTGTGAGTAACTTTTGGCGCGGCTCACCAGATCACTAAGATTCGGGGCCGGCAAATCAGCTGCAGACAGTCTGCGCCCAGTGATTTGCTCTAAACGTGCCAGTGCAATACGCTGCTGCTCTACGGCCGCTTGATAGGCGTTTTGCTCTTGCAAAATACGATTGGTCACCAAGTCCATCTCGATACGAGCCGATACGCCTTGATTGACGCGGCGCTGCATCATCGCCTCGAACTCTGTTAACAGTTGCAAATTGTCATAATAGACTTGCTGCTTGGCAACAGCAGTCATATAGCTTTGCCATGCCTCTATGGTGGTTTTGGCCACTTGGTTTTGTTGCTCATAGACATATTCTGTCGCGGCTTTGTCATCAAAGACAGCTTGATTGACGTTGGCGGTCAGTTTGCCACCCGTCCATAAAGACTGGCGCAGCCGCAGCTGAGAGACCATGCCATCGTCGCGATCATAGCCTGATGACAAGGTAGGAGCAGGTAGCATATTTAGCTTGGCGGCACGAATACTCTCAGTCGTGGCTCGTTGTTCTGCACGCGCCGCGCCGACCAGCGGATGGCTCTGGATGGCTTGACTGATCAAGGTGTTGACATGCATATCAGCATTGGCAAATGCCGCACTTGATAGCGTCATCAGTAACATACCTATTGCGGTTGTCGATACCAAAGGTGATAAGCTATGACGTAGTTTTTTATGATAAAGCACCTTTTAAACATTGGCTTTTTGATCATTGCTTGGGATTGATCGGGATAAAAATAAAAGTGCAACATGATATTATGGCTTCTTTGCTGCTATTGTTTTTTAGATAATAACAAAGTTCATCGTGATGATTATCAATGCTTAAAGACGTATTGAAGCGTTTATTAAAAAGTTTTGAGCCCTCAGCGTCAACATATGGATTACCCTATGCCTCACCCTTCAGCGCCTACGCCAACGAGCAAACCAAAAGATCAGCCAATCCTAACCATCGTATTGGCTCTATTACTGCATGTTTTGCTGGCAATCGTTGTCTATTTTACCGTATTCGACCACAAAAAAACGTCTGAATCGCAAGCCTTAATAAATAAAAACCAGCCTATTACCAGCAAACCTATGATAGCAGAAGACACTAAAATCACAATTGATCAAATAGCGGTTGATCAGGTCACAGTTGATGATACAGAGGTTTTTACCGCTAAAGTGAGCGCAAATACAGAACCTACCGCATCAGCAGCCCCCGTATCGAACAACAATACTGCGACCCAAAACCATAAACCGCAAGAGCATACACCACCCCAAAAGCCCCCTTCGTCACAAGAGCCGTCTGTTATAGAGACAAGCCGCAGGGCCTCTTTGAGCAAGGATAGCGATGACAATGATGATCTTTCAGTGACGACTATCAATAACAGAGCTGTCAATGGTGAGCAACAAAATCTGTCTGGATATCGACTGCAGCAAACCCAAGAAACTCAGCAGCTAAATGCAGATATTGACAAAGACAGCGAACAACTCTCCAAGCTGATTAGTGAGGTCAAGCAACGCAATCAACAGCAAATCGATGCGCAACATGCCAACCAGCCTATAGAGCCGCCTATACTTGCCAGCCCCGCTGATGAGATGATGACGCCCGACTATCCCATCACACCTATCACCTCACTAGATGAATCAGCGAACAACTAGATAGGTAACAAAAAAGCCATCACAAGTATACAAGTATGGCTTTTTTGTTTACATCAACATTATCTAGAAAAGATAGCAATTATATCACGGTAATATCAGTATCGACATATAGAGTCACCGATGAATCCAACGTGCTCTGATACTGAGCGTATCCGGTCTCATCAGACGTTTGCTGTTTTTCAAAATCCGCTGTTAAAGAGACACTATCAGCATTGCCGCCATTGATAAACAGCTCATTGTTACTATCGGTCATCTCAATGACATCACTGGTAGTAATATTAGTCAATGACTGCGCGCCAACACCCAGTTCTATGACTTCCATGTTATCAATCACGCTACTATCAAAGCTACTAAAGTCAATACTAGTATCTACTAACAAGGTGTCGATGCCGTCACCACCATCCATCAATAGGTTGTCTGCAGAGAATACTAGCGTATCGTTACCTGCACCGCCTATCAGCGTGTTAGCACCTGTACCGCCATCAAGGAAATCATTACCACTGCCACCGATTAAGGTGTCATTACCTGCGCCGCCTGTATAATTCACAGCGACAGACTGTTCAGAAGCGTCAAGGATATCGTCTTCAGGTGTGCCTCCAAAGGTTTTGGTAAAGACAATATCTACAGATACATTTTCGGTCACTTCAGTTGATACACTATCAGCCATACCTGTAGCTTTATCGGTAGTACTAAGCGCAAAGTCCAGATCGCCTTTCAACGGTATGGATGACTGAATTTGTAAATTATTGATTTGCTCAGGAGTAATACCCGTTATGGTATAGCTGTTAGCGGCATCATCCCACACGGCAGTCAACATTTCACCTGTACTCTTCACTCTAAAGCGTAAGACATCATCGGTTAAGCTCATACCATCATCAGTGACAACTATATTAACGGTCTCACTACCATCCGTATCTTGCATAATTGCGTTTAGATTCAGCGTGGTCCACTTACCCTGACTACCAAGAATAGTAGAAGGATTAGCAGCTACCCCATCAGCGACTGGTTTGACCTCAAGATCAATCTCTAGAGGATCACTGATCATCCCGCTGTCATTGACCACTTGCATCTTGATACCAGACACGATACCACTGACGTTTTCCGGTGGCATGATGAATATATTTGACGTTTCGCCAGTATTAGTATCACCCAGTTTGGAGACATCAATAGACCATAAGTTATTACCACCAGAATTACCATTGTTACTTGCCAAGACGGGATCGCCATTAGCATCAGTATAGTAGACCAGATAACCATTAGGGATATTGTCTAAGGTGATGGCAGTAGCGGCATCAGTATTGTCTTTATCGATAGTCGCAATCTTATAGTCGATAGCAATCATAGTATCTTCATTACCGCTAGCAGTGGTTGTTGATTGATCACTCTTATCAGTAATAATTAGATTGTCTGGCTGCGACTCGACTGTGACGTCATAACTGTGCTTATAAGTCTTTGTACCACTGTCATGTCCGCTGATATTATGACTCTCTTTATGAGCGGCATAGACATCAATCGTTGCCGTGCCGTCTTCATTTTCGGCAGGTTCATAAAAAATAGGCGTGCCTACATCTACGATATAATAATCACCAGCTGGAATATCAGCAACGTCACCATCTGCCAATGTTACAAGCGTCAAGTCGTTACCATTGTCATCCGTTAGTTTTCCGCTAGTGCCATTATCAGTCGTTAAACCAGACTCATCCAGCTGCAGATACAGCTTATTATCAATAATCTCAACATTATTACCGTCAGCCGCGTTGGTTAAGTCGATCTCAATTTCTACTTTGGTATCCTCATCCCTATCGACTATAGTGGTTTTACCATCATTGTCTATCGGATCCGTAACTGGCTTGATCTCAACCTTGACGTCGTCAACCTGCACTCGTTCCTCGCCACCATCTTTATCTAACGCAGTAAAGTTGGTATTAAAGGTAAGATCTTGGCTACCGTCTGTGACGTTGGTACTAAAATCTTTCGGCGGAGTCACTGTCACTGCATCAAGAGCATCTTCTGGACTGAGGCTACTTGCATCATCCACACTGATGATCCATTTACCGCCAATCTGCTGCACGCTTATGGCTGGATTGGTGATAGATACTTCAGTCCCTGCTGGTAGGTCAGTCAATGAGAAAGTATAAGAGTCGACCGTATTAGCGGTCGCAGGATTTAGAGTCGCATCTAGTATATCGCCAAGAGTAAAACCCGTATCCTCTACCTGCGAAGGTATGACTGCTTTGCTAGTAAAGCTATCTATCAAGTTAGGCTGGGTAGGATCCTCACCACCATCTGTCCTCTCTATTGCGATCTCAAAGCTCTCGGTTACACGCGCTTCGCTACCGTCACTACCTTGACCATTGATATCTTGAGTGACACCCGTCACTGTAATATTGAAACTGTCTTCTGGTATATTAACCGTACTATCATTACGCTCAAGCACTAGCTCATAAGTCGCTGCAGTGTCAGTAATAGCTGGATCATTAGGGACATCAACGTACCAGACGCCATTTGATAAGATACCGCCTTGCACATTGAGACCATCAGGGACATCAGTCACTTCTAGACGAGTAAAGCTCTCTGAGCCATCTTGATCAGCTGAAGGTATAGATACGGTGACAGACGCCGTATTGTCATTACCGCTATTATCAATAGTGCCATCGTTTACATTCAAAATCATACTCGGCTGATCAGTAACCGCTTGGAAGGTCACATTAACAGTAGCACTACCTGAAGTGGACTCCTTAATCTCTGAACCATCAGTCAGCTCAGCGGTGTCAGTATAAGTGTAGTTAAAGTCTATACTAACATCATCATCGCTATGACGTTTATCGTCATCGTACATAATCTCGATTGTCTGATCGGGCGTAAATGTCAAAGTTGGTGGTGGGTTAGTTGTTAAGTCCACTTCAATACCGTCAACACGTAATATGACGTCTTTAGCCATTAGATCAGTTGCTAATAGCGTGATACTCTCAAGCACTTCTTGACCTTCAGTTAAACCGCCTTGATCTGTGGTTGTAAATGCTGATTCAAAGTCAATAGTCGCCCACAAATCTTCAGTGGCAACGACTTGAGTATTATTCACTGTGCCGTCAGCTGCATCAGGGGTCACTAGAATAGAGACGTTTTGCTGATTGTGGGAGACACTATCACCAGATACCTTCTCTGTAGTGGTACCAGTAATATTGAAGTTGATTTCACCTGCAAAGTTATCTGGTGTCTGCAGCTGCGCTGTACCGTTTTGCAAGGCCTCAAGCGTCACTGACCATACTCGATCAGTGCCGCCGCCACCTAAGAAAGTAACCTCTGCACCGATTAAGTTAAAGCCAGCAGGCAAGTCCTCAACCCGATAAATAACTTGCTCAGCAGCTGGGCTGTCTCCATCATATGCCTCGATATCCGCAACATCCTTGAATAGGCTAGATAAGGCAATCTGATGGTTACCTGTACCATCTAGCGTTGCCTCATCAGTCACATAGGTATAGTCCTTACCATTGATAGTGGCGGTCTCTTTTGCTAAGTCATCATTGGTTATTAGATCTGCCTTGCCAAAAACTTTGATAGGTAGATTAAGAATAGGGCTTGCAATACCGCTAGTGCCATCCTCTTTACTCACTGCCTGTACTTTTAGGTTTACCGTACCACTGAAGTTCTCAGCAGGCACAAAGTACAACCCAGTTACGCTATTATTGTAATCTTCAATCACTACCGTACCACCAGTAGTATCAAGTAAGACTGTATCACCGTTGCTATTAGTATAATAAAGCTGCCCGTCTGCTGGTATATCCGAGATGGTCACATCATAAGTCTCAGAGCCGTCATTATCACGCGAGCTTGGGCGGATATCGAGCGGGATACCAAGAGCAGGATCAATCGTTGCTGGTATTGAACCATCACGATTGTTACCACCAATAATTGCTTGATCTTCAAAACCTTCGGCAGGATCAACAGCTAAGGTGGCTGGGTCGGCTACGCCTTTTACATCAAATTCAAATGTTAAGTAACTTTCGCCACTGGTGGCTGTATCTGTTGCGCCACCATCTTCGTCAACATCGACAGTTTTTGCCTCGACCTTGACTGCTGTCTCGGCACCGCTAGCAAGGTTAAAGCCACTATAGTCTTGCGGTGGGGTTACGGTGACGGTATCTAGGTACTCCATCGGAATATCGACACCATTGCCGTTGTCAGTCAGGCTAACTAAACCATTGCCATCATTATAAGTAAATACCGCCCCCTCAACTGAGGTGAAGCCGCTATCACTCTTATTACCAAAGGTCATATGTGCGAAGGTATCTTCGGAAGTGTCTTGGTTGCTCCAATCATCTATTAAGTTAAATGAACCATCAGGATCAGCGAAAAGATTAAAGGCTTCGTCTTCATTTGCGTTGGCTATGTAAGTGTAGCTTGGATTGATGGTTAGGTCATCTGTACCATCACCGTCAGTATCCGTACCAACTATTTCGGCGACTGGGGTGACGACTACGGTTTGCTCTAACGTTGCTGTGCCCTGTACCGTAATAGTACTATCATTATCATCAGTGTCTAAGGTTGTGACCTCAAAAATAAAGTCTGCATCTAACGATGAATGAGGTGGCGGTGTAAGCTCCATCTGACTTAAATTAGGCGAGCCAGTCATATCGATAGTTACAGTAGTACCACTTTGTGACCCTGCACCAGTAGTATCAGTGAACGTCCAACCTGCTGGCAGCTCAAATTGAATCTCGGTGATGACTTCTGCACCAGCGCCATCTTTATCATCCTGCACGGTAAAGCCAAAGCTATCAAGAGTGACTGGCGTATCTTCTTTGGTTTCAACACCTGCATTATCAAGCTCGACTTGACCAGCAACTGGGGTGACGGTTAGGTTGACATTGATAGTGTCGATTTCTTCCACAGTTGGGTTAGCAGCAGGTGAGTCAGCATCATTGTCTTTGGTATAAAGCGTGACTCCTACATTCATATCATTCGAATTATAATCAGCTGTATCGATACGCATGGTGGGCTGACCACTACTGGTGTCAAATACTGGCAGACCTGTGTTAGTGACTGTGACAACACCATTAACATCCATAGTCGCAGTAGCGCCTATCAACGCCATCCCATCGGCGTTGGCAGTTCCACTTGCTATAACATCACCATTAGCATCAACAAACTCAACCACTGTACCTTCATTAAGACCGGTAATTACAAATCCATAGTTCTCTCTATCGTTATTACCGCTATAGACTAGGTCACCAAATTTAGTATTTATTGGTAATTCAATCGACTGACCTTCAGCGACATTAGCGACTACATTATTACCAGTAATTGAGGTAATACCGTCATCAGGCGTAATAGTATAGTTTGAATCAATGCCAAACTCACTAAAGTCGTCATTATCATCATGAGGATTATCTGGATCATTAGGGTCGTTTTTATCTACGCTATCAGTGACGGCTTGGACATCAACCTCGATAGTGACAGTACTGGTTGCACCAGCAATATCAGTACCGCTTGGATCAACTGCACCATTGCTATCAACCTTGATAATATCACCATCACTATCAACCTCGTACTCTGTCACTGACATCTCAAAGGAGATATTGGTAGCATCATCTGCTGGTGGTGTGAGGGTCATCGACTCAAATTCAGCGCTGGTCATGGTAATGGTTGCTGACCCTGGGTTGTTAATTATCTTACCGTCACTGACAAAGTCACTGAGTAGTATTGTAATATCACTGCCCACTGTGTCAAAGCTAGTACCACCATAGTTAAGTTTAGCGCCATTAGGAATACCCGTTAAGGTGATTAAACCAATACGTTCTAGGTTGTCGGTGTCGTTCCCTGTGCCATCCAGATCAGTATCGTCGGCAATAGTAGGGGCTGTTAAACCTAATTCAACGATAGTGTCTTCATTCGTTGTAATCTTATCAATACCTGTCTTGTTAGAGCCGATATCTGGGGCATCAGATACTGGGTTGACCGTTATCGTTAAGGTCTCCGGTCCTGCAGAATAAGACGGATCGCTCGGTGCTAAGCCATTTGTCACATTGGCCGTAATCACAGGCACGCTACCACTATAGTTGGCGGCAGGTACAAAGGTATAACTACCATCACTATTGACAGTAATGCTACCAATGGCGTTAGTGCCGTCTGGGCTCAATGTAGTCGTCGTACCAGGAGCTATTGCTGTCATACCTAATACATCATAGCTCTCTACGGTTAATGCCTGACCAAAATCTGGATCATCGCTATCATTGTCAAATATATTACCTGTTAAGGTGGTATCTTCTCGCGTACTTACAACATCGTTTACTAAGGCAATGCCGTCGTTAGTACCCGTTATAGTAACTTCAACGTAGCGAATTTCACTGGTACTAATCTCGTTACCACCGCCAGCTATGGTGATGTTATTGCCGTCATCAACTTGTACCGCGTAGCGGATGGTGATGGTTTCGCCTTCGGGGAGGAAGTCAATATCAGTATCTTTTGCTTCAATCTCCCAAACTCCATTATTATTGGTCGCTTGAGTTATTGAGAACATACCTTCTAGCGCAGTTTTTTGCGGAACAGTTAGATCAGTCAAGGCTGTATTACCTTGACCAAAGGTATATTGATTTTCACCTTTAATATAACCCAGTGTCAGCGTATCACTGACATCAATATCACTAAAAGCAATAATGCCACTTTGAGTGATCACTGAGTCATCTGTTTGCTCGACGAAAGATATATTCGCAATATTGTCATTACCATCAGCAATGATGGTTGGTTGATCATTAGTGCCGGTGATAGTAATGGTAAGCTTGGCAGTATCAGTACTACCATCAGCGTCGGTTATGGTGTATTCAAAGGTTTCTGTTAAACTTTCACCTAGTGCCAAATACTGTATAGCGGCATTATCAACATCATAAACATATTCGCCATTCGCATTGAGTGTCAGTTCACCGTATTGACCTTGTGTACCGCTTCCAATTGCACCAGTGTTACCATCCACTGCCGTTACCGTAGTTGCTGTTATTGAATTATCAGCACCTAGATCATCAGCCACATCATCTGTCGCTGCACCAGTTGACGTAAGCACGTTGCCTGAAACAGTATCTATCTCTTCGCTAATGGTGTTTTTGTCATCATTAGCCGTTGGTGCAGTATCTATAATCTCAATATCTAAGATGTCATTAATGGTATCGCCAATGGTGTTGGTTAATACCACGTCAAACTGATCGAATACAGCACCAGCGCTATGATCTTCTGCATTATCGTTTTCGGTATATTCGTAGGTCAGTTTACCTGTAGTTGCATCATAGTTAGTAATGACTAGCGTGCCCGCATTGCCTCCTAAGATAGTAATAGGATTGCCAGAGGTTGCTAGAGTGACATCTTGACCGTTGACGGTTAACGCTGTAACGCTCTGTGGATCGGTAATATCAAAGCTATTTGAAACAGTATTACCAGTCGCTTCGGTAACGCTGTTGTCATTTACGGTTAGTGTCGGTGCGGTATCGTTGTCGATAATCGTACCCGTGCCACTGTCATTACCAATGGTAATCGTGGTGGTCTCATCGTTCTCAAGAATGTTGTCAGTTAAGGTTGGATAAGTGACGGTAAAGTCAGTGACACCCGCAGGGACGGTAATAGTGCCATCACCATTGTTGATGACGCCATTACTAAATACGGGGGCATTGGTGTAGTCACTACCCGCTGTGGCAGGATCAGTGCTGCCATCTGTGAGACTAAAGTCATAAGTGACGTCCGCCTGCGTTGTGTCGCCATTCACCGTCACTTGATGCACTAAGTTGCCGCCTTCTGTGGCAACGGCATCGCCAACGCTGACGGTCGGTTTGTCGCCTTCAGTATTGGCGCCTGGATCATTTGGATCATCAGATTCATCAACAATGCTGCCGGTCGC
>NZ_PJBU01000089.1:0-23688 GCF_002863645.1 Psychrobacter sp. MES7-P7E
GAGTATGAGAAGCCACAAATTCAATTTGATACGATAGCTCCTGATTTCATAAAGAAAAAATATCATCATAAGCCGCTTTGGGCAAACGTGATAAATATTAAAGACTGGGGAAATCAAAGTCGGACTCTGACATGCTTTCCTACTAATTACAGAAACCCTGTTTTTCCAAAATTTAATTATCATAGAGATTTCTTGCTTCCTACAACTGAAGGCTTAACTATATTTCCTGAAAGTATTAATCGACAATATTGGAATTTACATAATGGTACAGAAGCTATTAACCAATGGTTAAGTAAATATGAGATTGAAGCAACTGTATCTGATGCTGGAAAATCCGTTCACCAAATCATTGAAACAATTGGTGGTGTTCCTCAGTTATCTAGTTTGGCAAATAGAAGTACTGTTGAACTACTCAATGACATGGCCAATAAATCATTGACGAGGAGCATGCATGCGGAGGAATTCAAAAATAGGATTAATACAAAAAAGAATAAGAGACCTGCGAGCCGACTGATTTCGCAAAAAATTGTACAGCTTGGCTTAGAGCTAAAGTGTTCTAAATGTGATAGTTGGAATTGGTACGAGGTCAATAACTTAAATTATGAACTATCATGTAATAGATGCTTGAAGCTATTCAGTTTTCCTATTTTGGAACCTTCTAATTCAAGCTTATCAAGATGGTCATATAGAGTGGTTTGGGCTTTTGCTTTACCTGATTATGCCAGAGGTGGATATGCTGCTTCATTAGCGATTCATTTTTTCGTTAGAAAGGTTAGCTATTCTCATAGGCTTAATATTACATGGTCTAGTGGACAAGAACTAACGCTTCAGTCTGGAGAAAAAGCAGAAGCCGATTTTATCTTATGGGCAAAAAGAGAAGGAATTGTAGGTTTGAGTAAACCTACTAATATTGTTTTTGGAGAGGCAAAGAGCTTTGCAAAAGACGCCTTTAAAAATTCTGATATTCAAAAAATGAAACTTCTAGCAGAAACATTTCCTAAGTCAATTTTGGTTTTTGCAACGATGAAAGATTTTGAAGAATTTTCAGTAGATGAAATCAATCGGTTAAGAGAGTTTGCTGAATGGGGACGTGGTTATGATAATAAAAATAAAGAAATTAGAGCATATATTATGGTTTTAACTGGTTTAGAGTTATTTATGGGTGGTCTTGAGAGGCTTACAAACGTATGGGAGGCTAAAGGTGGAAAGTATGCAGAACTTGCCAAAAAAAGAAAAGTACATTCCGATAATTTAGAAACTTTAGCATATGCTACTCAGGAGCTGTATTTAAACATGCCCTCTTAATATAAAGGGCTTTATAATATTGAGCTATAACTCAAGATCAGTTGCGCCATGGTTGATCTGACTCAGCAGGGGAAAAGGCGCCAATAAAGTTTTAAAAAACATCGAGCAGCGCCACGCCTATTTGCTCACCTTTAAAGCAATCCCACTTTGAGGCTCATCCTCTTCTTTCAACCCTTTTAATTTTATTCATTTGAATATTAATCAATACGGTAACCTGCTTTTATGCTCAACGACACTATCATCAACGCAGAACGCGAATTATATTTAACCCTGCTAGAGCTGGCACAGCAGCAGCCGAGCGCTTATGAATGGCTCAAGCAATTACCAACATGGCTAGGTGACATAAAAGACAAAGCCAACTATGCGCACGCGCCTGCCTACCAAGCGTCAGTCGCTCGTTTGCCAAACTTAGCTGTCAATAACGTCGATCTAAACAGCGATACATTGACGATTGAGGCAGATCTAAATGAGTCTCAGCGCAAACAAACAACAGCACTATTAAAGCAGTTGATGCCATGGCGTAAAGGCCCATTTCAGATTGGCGGTCAAATCGGCGATGATGAGTCAGGTATTAAGATTGATACCGAGTGGCATAGTGATTGGAAATGGAAACGTGTTGCGCCGCATTTAAGTAGATTAGACAGTCGCCGCGTATTGGATGTGGGCGGTGGCTCTGGTTATCATGGCTGGCGCATGGCAGGGGCTGGCGCGGATACGGTTATTATTATTGATCCGTCATGCTTGTTTTATCATCAGTTTATGGCGATTCGTCACTTTGTTGGTGCCGCAGATGCTAGTGATACAGGTAGCTATCGGACGCATTATATTCCTGTACCGCTTGAAGCCTTACCTGAGCACAGTCAGCTGTTTGATACCGTATTTAGCATGGGCGTACTTTACCATCGTCAGTCACCGTTTGAGCATTTACAACAGCTTAAAGGACAGTTAGTCAAAGGTGGTGAGCTGGTACTTGAGACGCTGGTGATTGAAGGTGATGCCAATACTGTACTGGTGCCGCATGACCGCTACGCGCAGATGAATAATGTCTATTTCTTGCCATCGGTGGCGGCATTAATTGGCTGGTTAGAGAAAGCAGGGTTTTCAGATGTGCGCTGCGTCGATGTAGCAGTCACCTCGACTGAAGAACAACGACAAACCGAATGGATGACCTATCATTCGTTAGCAGATTTCTTAGATACTAATGATTCTACTAAGACCGTCGAAGGATATCCTGCTCCCATGCGTGCGACTTTGATTGCCAAAAAATAGCATTGATGGTGGTAGCTAATATAAGGAAAGCACTATGAAGACATTGAAGACATCAAAGACTTTTATTGTAGCTACCATCAGCTTGCTATCGCTACCTGCTATAGCAGGTTATGGGAATGTATCCGAAGGCTGGGGCTTTGTACAAGACGACTGGCAGGTGGTTTGTGATAATACGCGGACTTGTCGAGCTGCTGGTTACGCCAGTGAAGCACTAATAGATGAGCCTGCTTCAATTTTGTTCATAGCGTTGCCAAAAGTAGCTCTACCAAAAGCGCACATTCAGTTTATCTCAGAAGTGCCGCTAGATGATCTTAAGCCTGCTCAGCTTTGGCTGAACAACAAAAACTATGGTGTATTGCAACCCAATAAAGAAGACAGTCTACTATACGACTTGTCAGCCAAGCAGACCCAAGCACTGCTTGATCATGCTCGTATCGCGACCAAGATAGAGATTAGAGCGGGCGATAACCACTGGCAGATCAGCGATAAAGGTGTATCAGCAGTATTGCTCAAACTAGACGATGTGCAAGGTCGGGTAGGGACGCCGATAGCATTGATCAGTAAGAATAATCCAAATCGTCAACGTCCTAAAGCAGCTCTACCAAAACCAATCATTCAAAAAGCATTTGCGTATTCAGCAAAAGACAACAAAACACTTGCTCCATCAAAGCTGGCGTATTTTCAGAAAAATATTGATAACTGGGTCGATATTAACGATGAGCAGCTTATAGGGTCCAAGGACGAGATGGGCGACTGTGAGCTGATTAACCCAAAAACTGAAACATATCAGCGAATGTCAGAGTATGGCTCTACGATGCTTGGTTGGGAATTTATACCAGTTGATGATAGCTATACGTTAGCCGCGCATACTTGCTGGCTAGGTGCTTACAATTCCAGTAACGGCTATTGGCTCATTGATAATACAAAACCTAGCAAGCCTATGCTTATCACGACAGCAGGGAATGATTATTTTGATGGTGAGATTTCCGCCACTCACAAAGACCGAGGCATTGGTGATTGCTGGAGCCGTACTGCATGGATATGGAATGGTGAGACATTTGCTAAGAGTGAAGAGTCTAGTACGGGCATGTGCCGAGGTTTTGCTGGTGGAGCGTGGGACCTACCAACGTATGTGAGTCAGGTTATAAGAAATGATGCTAGGGCTCAGTAGCTTTTTGATTTAGAAGACTTTGATCTAAGAAGCCTTGATTTAAAAGGCCCTGATTCAAATGACTGACACCTTATCAAGCGCAGCAGTCATAGGCTGTATATTACGTTTTTAGTTTTGCTACTCATGTTTTAAGCGATATCAAAGAATAGTGATAAAAATGGCTAATTAGATTAACCATTTTTTGAAAGCGACTTCCATGACTATCTTAAGGATAAAACCAACAGAACCTGCGCCTAGTGCTAAGAATATCCAAAAAGTACCAGCGCGCCCAGCTTCAGACGTTTTAGAGATATCCCACATAATAAAAAACAAGAAAGCGATGAATATCGGCAACAAGACGTACAGTCCCCAACTGGTGACAGTACTGGCGGCAATGGCAAACATGGCGTAATCCTATAATAGAGTAGTAACGCGTCTTCTATATTTTAGAAGAGCCGTACAAACCAATATTATAACGTGGAAGTAGTCAGGTATAAACGACTGCCCAGTATTGAGCAACAGTAACGCTACAATTCACGTTATGAGTTATTTATCTGTTTTGCATCATTGATATTAGTCAGCCCAAATCCTGATAACGGTAAGATTTTAGTGCTAATTTTGGCGCAAATGGTGCAATAAAGCGCAAAGATTGTTATATTTACAGGTTACTTATCTTTTTACATTATTCTATCCCTGCAATGTCGGTCGCTATTATAATAAGCAGTTATCGATTGCTCGCATTCGCACCGTTTTTGTTGTTTATTTAATTGAGTTCAAATTCCTATGTCACAAGCCCAAATTGATACGCTTGCATCCCTGTTTAACGATGCAATTCAAACCCTACAAGCAGATGGTACGCTACCAAGCGATTGGCAAAACAACAGTCAAATCACCCGTACAAAAGATTTAAGTCACGGTGATTTTGCCAGTAATATCGCGCTAACGGCAGCGAAAGCAGCTAAAGCCAATCCGCGTCAACTTGCTGAAAAAATCGTCAGTGCATTGCCTGACAATCAAGATATTCGCCAAGTAGAAATCGCAGGACCAGGGTTTATCAACGTATTCTTAAACTCGGAAGCTAAATTTTCTGTATTGGACGATATTTTCACGTTGCAGGACCGCTTTGGCTTGAGTAATCAGTTTGACGATCAAAAAGTCCAGGTTGAATTCGTCTCTGCCAATCCAACGTCAAGTCTGCATGTCGGTCACGGTCGCGGTGCTGCATTTGGCATGAGCGTCGCTAACTTGTTAGAAGCTATTGGCTATGACGTCACGCGTGAATATTATGTCAATGACGCTGGTCGTCAAATGGACATCTTGGCCACCAGTACATATTTGCGTTATCTACAGCTAAATGGTGAAGAGATAACTTTCCCAGTCAACGCCTATCAAGGTGATTATGTTAGTGATATCGCCCAGACGCTAAAAACACAGCATGGCGATAGCTACGTACATAGCTTTGCAAACGTTGCCAAAGATGTGCTAGAAGATGCTCAGTTTGAGATTAATGCTGACGGCGAAAAGACCTTAGTTTCAGGTGATAAAGAAGCGCATATTGATGGCTTGATTGCCAATAGTAAGTCTTTGCTAGGTGACAGCTACGCGTTATTTTTAAACGCAGCATTGAGCAGTATTTTGGCGGATATTAAAGACGACTTAAATGACTTTGGCGTGAGCTACGAGTGCTGGTTTAGCGAAAGATCTATCGATAGCGAGATTGAGCCTGTATTACAGATACTAGATGACAAAGGCTATCTATACGAAAAAGATGGCAACATCTGGTTTAAGTCGACTGATTTCGGCGATGAGAAAGACCGTGTGGTACGCCGTGCCAATGGCCAGTCGACGTATTTTGCTTCTGACATCGCTTATCATAAAAACAAGTTTGATCGCGGCTTTGATAAAGTCATTAACGTCTGGGGCGCAGACCACCATGGTTATGTCCCACGCGTAAAAGCAGCGCTACTAGCTCTTGGTATCGATGCTGAACGTCTGGATGTGGTGCTTGTACAGTTTGTGGCATTGTGGCGCGGTAGTGAAAAAGTACAAATGTCTTCGCGTTCTGGTCAGTTTGTGACCTTGCGTGAGCTACGTGCAGAAGTCGGCAACGATGCTGCACGATTCTACTATGTAGCGCGTAAGCCTGAAGTGCATGTTGATTTTGATTTAGAACTTGCCAAATCACAAAGCAAAGACAATCAAGTGTATTATATCCAGTATGCTCATGCGCGCGTTTGCCGTGTGTTAGAAAAACTGGCAACTTACGATTTGACCGTAGATGATGCTGTTGGTTTGGCACATCAAGACTTGCTAAGTGCGCCAAATGAAGACGAGCTGATTAAACTGTTAGCAGGATATCCAGCGACGTTACTTCGCGCAGCGACTGGTTACGAGCCACATGTCTTGACCAACTACCTGAAAGAGCTAGCGGCATTGTTCCATGGTTGGTATGACACCAATCGTATCTTGCCTATGAGCTTGACGTCAGGTGAAACGCCAAGTCAGGATGAGCTAGACTTAATGCAAGCACGTTTGCGCTTGTCAAAAGCCACTAGGCAAGTATTGGCAAATGGGCTTAGCCTGCTAGGCTTGTCTGCACCGTCTAGCATGTAGTGCTTTTCTAATATGTGACATGAGTATAGACAGCTGATAGCATTAATTCGATGATGATAGTTAAATCCAGTAGGGAGAACGAGATCCATGCTAGCCAAAAAACCTAAAGGCGCGACAGAAAAGCGCAAATCAAGTAGCGTATCAGGCTTATTGTGGATGTTTGTTGGGGCCGTATTGACCCTTATGATCGGGGTGTTTATCTACCTCTCACCATTATTCAATTTTAGCCCCGCTGAAGGTAGTGCTGAGAACGATCCTGATCGCCAAGTACAGCCACGTGTGGATACTGATACCGACAATGGCGATTATGAGTTCTACGATATTTTACCTAATCAAGAGATGGCAACCATCCCTGATGAAGATATCGCTGACATTGATAATGATCAAATAGGTGATATCGGTGCGTTTGAACCAGACGTCGTTGTGACTCAACCAGAGAGCGATACAGGCAGTACAGAAAGTACGGGTAGCTTTGGTGGTTCGGAAAATGCGACTGTCGAACCTGCTGGTAGTAATAATGCTGGGTCGAGTGAGGATATCGTTGTCGTTGAAGAAGATGCAACCTATGATGGTACGCCGCCTGCTACTAGCAACGCTACAACCCGCAACAATAATACAGCAGCAGGTACGGCCAGCATCCAAGCTGCCAAACCTGCGGCGACCTACATCTTGCAGATCAATAGCTTTAGTGATGCAGATGAAGCGGATCGTCGCCGTGCGCAAGTACTGATGGCGGGTGTCGATGCTCGCGTGGTCAAAAACACGACGGGCAATGGCTTGCCAATTTATCAAGTCATCTCACGTCCTTTGAATAACCGTCAAGCAGTAACGACGGCACAGCAGCGCCTACAGAACAATGGTATAGATTCTATTATCGTTGAACAGCGTCGCTAGGTTGAGTCGTTTACAGTTATTGTATTTATTAAAAAAGCGTCGTAATGACGCTTTTTTTATCTCTTTATTTTATCAAAATCTTTCTAGCTGTTTTATCCTATTAAACGTTCATTAAGAGTATGGTTATGACCGTATCTAACTCAGTAACACCGCAAGCAGGCATTATTAAAGCGTTCTTTCAAAAATACTTTATCGATGCTTTTACTGGTATGGCTTTAGGGCTATTTGTCACGTTGATTGCAGGTTTGATTATCTCGCAAATCGGCGGTTGGTTAGATTTGCCGGCATTGGTCGCGGTCGGGAAACTTGCCTCGATATTAATGGGTGCTGGTATCGGCGTAGGTATCGCTTATTATCTCAAAGCGCCAACGCTAGTGATGCTTAGCTGCCTCGTAGCGGGTATGCTTGGTGCCCATTCCGAAGCACTAATGGCAGGCACGCTCTTTACGCCGCAAGTGGGTGGGCCTGCAACCTTTGTAGCACTGCCAGGCAATCCCATCGGCGCTTATCTGACTTCTGTGTTTGCTTATCGTGCTGGCACTTGGGTCGCTGGTAAGACTAAGCTTGATATTTTATTGGTGCCATTGGTTGTATGCGGTATTGCTCTTTTAGTTTGCGCTCTGCTCAATCCGCCTATCGTAGCAGGGGTCGCAGCTATCGGTCAGGGTATTCATGCTGCTACTGAATTACAGCCACTGCTAATGGGCATCGTCATCGCCGTAGTGGTTGGTATTTTATTGACCCTACCAACGTCGAGTGCAGCCATTTGTATTGCCATTGGGCTTGGTGGATTAGCGGGCGGGGCAGCAGTGGTAGGCTGTGCTGCGCATATGATTGGTTTTGCTGTTGCAAGTTTTAAAGACAATGGCGTTAGTGGTGTCATCTCTCAGGGCTTGGGTACCAGTATGCTGCAGATCCCTAACGTGCTTAAAAAACCCATCACTCTGCTGCCTGCTGTCATTGCTAGTGCTATCGTTGGGCCTATCGCTACTGTTGGTTTTGGATTGGCTTGTACGGCGACAGGTGCGGGTATGGGTACCGCTGGTTTGGTCGGTGTGTTTGGAGTGATTGAAGCGTCACAAGAGATTATGAGCACTGGTCAGCTGTGGACAGCGATTATTCTATTGATGTTTGTATTGCCTGCGATGATTGCAGGGTTAGTGGCTTATATTATGCGCCGTATGGGTTGGTTGGTCGCTGGTGATATGAAGCTGCCTTAATGCTTAGAAGGTTGAGCTAAAATATCATCACCAGTCTCAAAATTCAGTCTTATCCTTCATCAATAATGGCAACTTTCAAAAAGCCCGGCTACGACTATAGCTGGGCTTTTTATATATAAATTCATCAATTTCTCATGATAGAGGGAATGTTGATAACATACTATTTAACGGTCTTTAGCTTCTTATGACGACGTGGTTTTAGTTTGCGGGACAGTTGATGGAAGTCGTTAAGCACTTGGCTATAGTGTGATGGAAATACACGTTGGATGGCATCGACTATCTTTGCATCGTTACCAATCAGGCAGCGCTGTTGGTTGGTCGCTGCTGCCTGTAGGATAATCCAAGCCGCTTCATTGGCATCGAATTTTAAGAATTTATTAAAACTTCTGATGGCTTTGGGCCCAGTACTCATGCCAATATCATGAATGCTCTCATTGCCGCGCGCGCTGTTGGCAATATTGGTTTTGATGCCGCCCGGATGGATACAGGTTGCTGATACCCCGCAGTTCTGAATGTTTAGCTCTTGGCGTAAACTCTCTGTGAAGCCGCGTACGGCAAATTTGCTAGAGTTGTAGGCGGACTGTGATGGCTGAGCGGTCAAACCAAACAGACTTGAGATATTAATAATATGTCCATGTTCGCCAAACTGGCTCTGTTTAACGCTGTTTTTGATTAATGGTAAAAATGCTTTAGTGCCGTAAACCACGCCCCAAAAGTTAATGTTCGTTACCCATTCAAGCTCACTAATACTACTGCCTTCGACGGTAGAGTAGAGTGCGACACCTGCATTATTAAAGATAAAGTTTACTTTGCCATGATCGCTCATAACACTATCAGCCCATGCTTCCACCGCTGTATTGTCTGATACATCGAGTACGGTCATAGTGACATTGATATCATAATTGGTAAGTAACTGTTTGGTCGCTGCCAGCTGTTCAGGATTGATGTCCGATAGTGCAACATGACAGCCCATTTTTGCTAAATGAATAGCCAGCTCACGCCCCATACCAGAGCCTGCGCCCGTAATGGCAGCGACGTGGTTGCGATAGTAGGATTCAACATTTGAGTCATCCAACGAGGTACGGTTAGAAGAAAACGGTAGATGTTGGCGCAATGAAGTCGCCATAGCAGTCACATGGTTGAGCATAATAAACAATCCTTTGTCTTATTAATCATATGGGTTGTACGGGCTATATCTTGCGGTATATATAAATACAGTATAAAGGTTAAAACAATCTATCTACATTAGCATGGTTTGTGCTGACGTTTACTCGCGATTGATAAACGTTGCTGTCATTTCGGGACAGGTGTAATGAATGTTACCAATTTTCAGTATGCAAGTTATATAGCAGAAAAGCTATCCAACAGATAAACTGGTTAAGTAATAGGCATAAAAAAAGCGTCTTAGCTTATTCAGCCAGACGCTTTTTTAGTAGTCCGTTAATGATAACGGACTATTTAAACCAACTATAACTTAAGCAATTTTAGGTACTTTACCTTCATTGATCACATCTGCATCAACCATTACAGTTTTAGCATTTTCCATGGAAGGTAGCTCATACATGGTCTCAAGTAGGGCGTTCTCTACAATCGAACGTAGACCACGTGCACCAGTTTTACGCTCCATGGCTTTTTTGGCGATGGCATCTAGGGCTTCTTGAGTAAAGCTAATCTCAGCACCTTCCATGTCAAACAAGTACTTGTACTGTTTTACCAGTGCGTTCTTAGGTTCTGTCAGGATTTGTACTAGGGCCGCTTCATCTAGCTCTTGCAGTGCCGCAAGTACTGGCAGACGACCGATTAGCTCAGGAATCAGACCAAACTTGATCAAATCTTCTGGCTCGACTTCTTGTAGCAAGTCTGAGCTGCGACGGCTGTCGTCTTTTGAGCTGACATCAGCGTTAAAGCCGATACCGCCTTTTTCGGTACGTTGCTGAATGACTTTATCAAGTCCAGCAAATGCACCACCAACGATGATTAGGATGTTGCTAGTGTCAACTTGGATCAACTCTTGCTGCGGATGCTTACGACCACCATGCGGCGGGATAGCAGCCACCGTACCTTCGATTAGCTTTAGCAACGCTTGCTGTACGCCTTCACCTGACACATCACGCGTGATAGATGGGTTGTCACCTTTCTTACTGATTTTGTCGATTTCATCAATATAAATGATACCTTGCTCAGCTTTAGCTACATCATAATCAGAAGCTTGGAGGAGCTTTTGTACGATGTTTTCAACGTCTTCACCAACATAACCAGCTTCGGTCAATGTCGTGGCATCAGCCATCGCAAAAGGTACATCTAACAGACGAGCCAAGGTTTGCGCAAGCAGCGTCTTACCAGAACCAGTCGGACCGATTAGCAAGATATTACTCTTAGCCAATTCTACCATTGCATCGTCAGCGCCGATCTTAGCTTTTTTGCTATCGTTGGCTAGCGTTTGGCTAACTTTTAGACGTTTGTAATGGTTATAGACGGCAACAGCCAATGCTTTTTTGGCAGCGTCCTGACCGATGACATATTCATCAAGCTTGGCACGCAGCTCTTTTGGCGTTGGTAATTTTTTATTGACCCAAGAAGTGTCTACTTCGCTATCATCATCACCGTGCTCTGCGCTGTCTGCGATTAAGTCAGTACATAGCTCGATACATTCATTGCAGATATTGGCATCGTCAGCAGCAATCAGTTGCTGTACATCGCTTTTGGCTTTACCGCAAAACGAACACTGCGGGGTATTATCTTCTGCCATAAAAGGCGCTCCTAAAATTTAAAACTGGTTAGTTTATTTGTAGTATGTCAATTATCGTATTCATTCAATGGTCATACCTTTCAATAGATCAGGCATGACATTGATAACGGTTTACTGTACGGCAAATAAACTATAAAAGGTCTTATGATTGCACTCTCAATGAAGAGGCATCACGTTAATGCTTAGATTACAAAGATTCAGGGCGACGCTCTAATACTTCGTCAACCAAGCCATATTCTTTGGCTTCTTGAGCATCTAACCAATAATCACGCTCAACGTCTTTTTCGATTTTCTCTACTGGCTGACCAGTGCGCTCAGCTAAGATACTATTTAGACGTGCACGAGTTTTAAGGATTTCACGAGCATTGATTTCGATATCTGTTGCTTGACCCTGCGCGCCGCCTGAAGGCTGGTGAATCATAACGCGAGCATTAGCAAGTGAATAGCGCTTGCCTTTTTGACCAGCAGCCAATAGGAATGAACCCATGCTGTAAGCACCGCCCATACAGATAGTAGACACCTCAGGTTTGATGAAGTTCATGGTATCAAAAATAGCCAAGCCAGCGCTTACTGAACCACCTGGTGAGTTGATATACAAATGGATATCTTTGTCAGGGTTTTCAGCTTCTAAGAATAGTAACTGGGCAACGATAAGGTTAGCCATGTTGTCTTCGACCTGACCGGTCAAAAAGATAACGCGCTCACGTAATAGGCGTGAAAAAATATCAAACGAGCGTTCACCGCGTGAGGACTGTTCAACCACCATAGGTACTAAAGCCGCTTGTGTGGTCTGTACTTCTTTGTGCGCACTCATCAGCATATCAAAATGCGGGTTGGCAGTGATGCGATCATAATCTGTCATAGAAAAGTCCTATCGATAAATGTATAAAATAAAAATGGATTGAATGATTTTATTGTCTGGTAGTTTTTGACTAATGGGTTGTTTATAAGGGGGCTGCGCTCACTATTCAAGCCTATAAAACGGGTTTGTGCATAAAATAGGTGAAAAACTGACCCTACGATATTGCTAGGACTCATTGCTTATATTAAAACTTATACTAAAAATACGTCTAGAAGTAGATAAATACTATCTTATCTATTATCAAGTCGTACAGATATTGATAGTATCTATATCGATACAAATAGCGTAAATCATGTCTGACCTGACTTTTTAACATAGAATACCTGATTAATAGCCCTACAATCCACCTATCTTACTGACTAAGCCTGCAAATAGTTATGCGTTTAGGATTTTTGCTTATCTAATGTCCTCAGAGGGTATTGCGCTAACAATAACGCTAAAAAATGCACTGTTATGGACAAAATGTACTATTTTGGTGCAAGTATCTGCTAATTTTATAAATGACTGAAGCTCAAAAAACGTTTAGAAAATAGCTGGAAATATATGATTGTTTTTATCATATAAGTTAAATAGAAAAAGCACAGACAAATCAAAGTTTTGAGCCGATAAGGTTTCTTATTTGGTTATCTGCTATCAAAAGTTGGCACAGTGCTTGTATCAATAAAAACATTGACGCTTTTATTTATCATGGTGCGCTAGGCACGATAAATGGTGTACGCTGTATTTCTTCGTTATTATTCTGACATTGCTGTCGCGAATGAACTGTAGTTAACGATTGGCAATAGAGTCTTAACGGATAGCAAATGATAGTTGTCACATAAAATACTGAAACATATTTAATTGGTAAATGAGTATATAAAATGAGTTGGGCCTCTTCTTTAGCATTAAGCTTCGACACTGTTAGCAGGACAAGTACGGCCAAAGAAGGTACGGCTGATAACTCAAAAACGCGGCTTTATCATCGCAAGCATACAGGTGCCTTGATGGTACAGCGTGCTCTATATCCTGAGCCAAGCGTACAGCAGGGTATTTGTCACATACTGATGTTGTACCCGCCAGCCGGTATCGCAGGTGGCGATACGCTGACCATAGACCTAAGTTTGGATAGTGGTAGCCACGCTGTTGTCACCACACCAGGGGCAGGTAAGTGGTACGGCAAAGACAGTGTCAGCCAAAAACATAAAGCTCCGTTGGGCGACAACGATACTCACCAAAGTATGAGTCAAGACGAGATAGCTGATTATGCTAGTCAACATATACAAGCCAACCTCGCAGCAGATACCCGTCTAGAATGGCTGCCGCAAGAGAGTATCATTTATAACGAAGCCAATATGCATGCAGTGAGCCGCTTCGATTTGAAAGATTCCTCTAGTCTACTGACATGGGAGATTAGCGTATTTGGGCGGCAAGCTTACGACGAGCAGTTTTTGCAAGGGCGTTATCATACTGGATTGAACATCTACCGAGATGGTAAGGTTATCGTTGCTGAGCGAGTGGCACAGGCAGCGCAAAATCGCTGGTTTACCTCAAATTTAGGATTAGCGAACCAGCATATTTATGGCTCGTTTTGGGCAATACCCAGCTTAAGCGATGTCCATGACAATCTTGCACTCTCCGCGTCACAAACCACGCAATCGACCGAAACTGCCCAAGCAACTATCAAGCAGTCATTAACCCGCTATCTAGATAATACTGTCGTAGCATTACGCCAAGTCATTGCTCAAGCACAAATGCCTGTCTACTGCACTCATAATTGCCAAGCGATCAATATCCGCTACATCGGCTCAGATGTACGTGGTTGTTTTGAAGCGTTTTATCAGCTGAGAGAAGTCTTGCGAGATCATTGGTGGCAACTTGAACCTTGTCGTCCACGTATTTGGGACACATAATACGGCCACTTTTAATAATGAAACTAAGATATATTGCGACTATTTTTAATCGATATTTAATGCTTTGAAAATCTCTAATCTGCTATAAATATAATGATAAGTACAATAAGGAATTGTCATGCACCTGACCCCAACAGAAAAAGACAAACTCATGCTATTTACCGCTGGTATGGTGGCTGAGCGCCGCAAAAATCGCGGTGTTAAGCTTAACTATCCCGAAGCCATCGCTTATATCAGTATGTTGCTGATGGAAGGCGCACGAGATGGTAAAAGAGTTGCCGAGCTGATGAGTGAAGGTGCTACGTATTTGTCTGCTGATGATGTCATGGAAGGTGTCGCAGAGATGGTAGATGAAGTGCAAATCGAGGCGACTTTTCCTGATGGCACCAAACTGGTCACGGTACATAATCCCATCGTGTAACGCTGTATACCATTGTTATAGCACTGACATGCTCACTATAAAATAAGGCGGCTACCATGCAAGCAGGCGAATACCATATCCAAGATGGCGATATTATCTTAAACCAAGGGCGACAGGTACAGACCATCAGTGTGAGTAATACTGGTGATAGACCTATCCAAATCGGCTCGCATTATCACTTTTATGAAGTCAATGATGCCTTGAGTTTTGACAGAGAGCAAACTCGGGGGTTTCGCCTAAATATTATCTCTGGCACCGCCGTACGTTTTGAGCCTGGCCAATCACGGGAAGTCGAATTGGTAGCATACGCTGGCAAGCAAGATGTATATGGTTTTGCTGGGCGTGTCATGGGCGCAGCTCATCCAGACAAAGCATCAGAGAGCGTCACTGATAAAAAGGTAACCACTACTTCGCAAAAGCGAGTCAGTCGTCGTATTTATGCTGAGCATTTTGGTCCTACAACAGGCGATAAAGTCCGTCTTGCCGATACCGAGCTTTGGCTACAGGTTGAAGCAGATTTAACCAGTCATAAAGATACTGCTGTTGATCAAGCAGATACGTCGCAAAGTGGTGAGAGTAGTAGCAAGCCTGTTGAAATTAAAGGTGAAGAAGTTAAATTTGGCGGTGGTAAAGTCATCCGTGATGGTATGGGGCAAGGACAATTGCTGGGTGCGGAAGTTGCCGATACAGTTATTACCAATGCATTGGTCGTTGACTATACAGGCATCTATAAAGCGGATATCGGTATCAAAGATGGTCGTATCAGTGCTATTGGAAAAGCGGGCAATCCTGATATCCAGCCTGCTATTGATATTCCTATTGGCGGTGCTACCGAAATCATCTCTGGCGAAGGCAAAATTCTCACAGCAGGTGGCGTCGACAGTCATATTCATTTTATCGCGCCTCAACAGTGTGAGACGGCGCTTATGTCAGGCGTGACCACAATGCTCGGCGGCGGCACAGGGCCAGCTCAAGGAACGCTCGCCACCACCTGTACACCGGGGGCGTATCATATTGCCTCGATGCTAAAATCTACCGATAGTATTCCTATGAATATTGGACTACTGGGTAAAGGCAATGTGAGTGTACCAGAACCCATTGCTGAACAAATCGAAGCAGGTGCCGTGGGGCTAAAGCTACATGAAGATTGGGGTACAACGCCGCAAGCCATCGATAACTGTTTGAGCGTCGCTGACGACTATGATGTGCAGGTGGCCATTCATACCGATACTTTAAATGAAAGTGGCTATCTAGAGAGTACACTTGCTGCTTTTAAAAACCGCTGTATCCATACTTTTCATACTGAAGGGGCAGGCGGTGGCCATGCGCCCGATATTTTAAAGGCTATTGGCGAGTCACATGTGCTGCCATCTTCAACCAACCCAACGCGACCATACACCGTCAATACCATTGATGAGCATCTCGATATGCTGATGGTTTGTCATCACCTGAGCCCTGCTATTGCTGAAGACGTAGCCTTTGCTGAGAGCCGTATTCGTCAAGAAACCATCGCCGCAGAAGATATCTTGCATGATTTGGGCGCAATCTCGATGATGAGTAGTGATTCACAAGCGATGGGGCGGGTGGGTGAAGTGGTCATCCGTACATGGCAAACCGCGCACAAAATGAAAGTTCAACGTGGTCATCTAGCACCAGATGCAACAGCGACCATTGAGGATGAGCAACAGTACATCACTTTGACAGACTATGATCAAAGCACGGACAACGATAACTTCCGTATCAAACGCTATATCGCAAAATATACAATAAACCCTGCGATTACTCACGGTATCAGTGATATGGTCGGCTCAATCGAAGTAGGTAAATGGGCAGATATGGTGCTCTGGTCGCCCAAGTTTTTTGGGGTAAAGCCTGAATGCATTATAAAAGGCGGGCTCATTGCTGCAGTACCGATGGGTGATATCAATGCCTCTATTCCCACACCCCAGCCTGTACATTATCGTCCTATGTTTGCGACATATCCAAAATCGGTTGCCCAAACCAGCATTACTTTTATGTCGCAAGCGGCGATCGACAAACAAGTGGATAAGCAGCTTGGATTGACCAAAGTCATTCAGCCAGTACACGGCATCCGTAAAATTCGTAAAGGCGATATGCGCTTTAACAGCTACTGCCCAGATATGGACATCAATCCTGAGACCTATGAAGTACGCGCTGATGGTAAGACACTCACCTGTGAGCCAGCTGATGTACTACCTATGGCACAGCGTTACTTTTTATTTTAGAGCTTATGATGCACGTTTATAGGATTTCTAGGACAGACAGTGAGCCATAAACTATGTATACCAATAGTCAGTTGGTTTCTTGAGTGAGATCGTGTCTTTATTCCTAACACTTTTACCATCAATACTATTGACAATAGTTTGAGCAACAACAGCCAGAGAATAATAATGAAAATATTTAATACCCGTTTAAGTACGCTTAGCGATATCCAAAAAGCACAATTGGCAGAACAGTATCAAGCCGATGATTACCTGCTGTTAGAATTTGATACTCGTCAGCATTCCCGCTTTAGAGCCATTACTGTCTCAGGTGAGGCAGTTGGTGTTGACCTGCCTCGTACAGGCGTCTTAAAAGGTGATGACGTGCTTATCAATGCAGCAGGGGAGTTGATGCAAGTGATCGCCAAACCGCAAGCAGTGACCAAAGTGACTGCTGACAATGACTTTCTACTAATGAAAGGCGCTTATCATTTGGGCAATCGTCATGTGCCATTGATGTTTGACCACAGTTTTGATCAGGGTAAGGCAGGCTATTCGCTGTATTTTGAAAACGATCATGTGCTGGCACAAATGTTAGAAAACCTTGGTTTGCATATCGAGTCTACCTCAGTGCCATTTGAGCCTGAGACGGGCGCTTATCAAACGGGCCAAGGGCATGCGCACGGCCACTCTCACTCCCATGCACATTCGCATAGTGACTCTCATAGTCATCAGGAAAGTCATAGCCATGATGAAAGCCACAGCCACAGCCACAGCCACGGACATAGCCATAGTCATCATGATGCGCCTGTAGGTCGTTCAAATGATGGTTAATACCAGTGCTCAGCCTACTCAATCTGCCCAACTTGGACAGCTACTGATGCTGGCATCGAGCAATTTGCCGATTGGTAGTTATACCTATTCGCAAGGTGTGGAGTCAGCGATTGAGTCAGGGGTTGTCTCTGATGAAGCCAGTACGCTTATATTTATGCAGGACTACCTAGCGCTTGCGGTGATTGGCTACGAGCTGCCTGTGTTAGGGCTGATAATGTGCGCGCTTAGCCAAGGTCATGAAGCGCTAGCGGCAAATCTAGCACATGATTATCACGCTGGTCTCGAGAGTAAAGAGTTTGTACTGGAGTCGAAGCAGTTGGCACAAGCGATGGTGTCTTGGCTCAACGAAGTGCTGAGTCTTGGCATACCAGCTGATATACCTGATGATGGATTTTTGCCGCTATTTGCACATATTGCTCAGCATTGGCAGCTGCCATTAGCGCAGTCAATGACCACTTATGGATTTGCGCAATTAGAGAACATGGTGCTCGCCGCTGTGAAGACAGTGCCGCTAGGACAAATGGCAGGTCAGCGTATTCTATGGCAATTACAAAGCGATTTGGGTGCTCAGGTTGATGCTCTAAGCGCTAATGTGCAACATGCTTTCGATGCTTTAATCACATCGATAAATACTATGGATACCTTAGATAAAAGTGAAGAGTCAGACTGTCAGCAGCTATGCCAAGACCTCTATGAAACGCTTAATATCTCGAATAATTTGCCTAATTTGGCTATCTTCTCAAGTATGCATGAGGAGCAATACAGTCGGTTGTTCCGCTCATAAATGTACCTTGATTTCTATTTATAATTATTAATATATAAACTGTTTTAGGAAATTAATATGTCTCTAACTCCGCTCAAACCAAAAAAATCTCACGCTGCATCAGACGTACAAACTGATAGCCAGAAACCGTCTTCTGTCTTATCGTGCTTACGCCTTGGTATTGGTGGGCCAGTTGGTAGTGGTAAGACTGCTTTGACGTTAAGGCTATGCCAAAACCTGCGTGATACGGTCAATATGGCAGTGGTGACCAATGACATCTATACCAAAGAAGATTCAGAGTTTTTGACCCGCAATGATGCCATGCCCGCTGAGCGTATCCGCGGCGTAGAGACGGGCGGCTGTCCGCATACGGCTATCCGCGAAGATGCTTCTATTAATCTGACTGCGATTGCTGAGCTACAAGCGACTTTTGAAGGGTTGGAGTTGATTATCATTGAGTCAGGTGGCGACAATCTAGCTGCGACATTTAGCCCAGAGTTGTCTGACTTGACCTTGTACGTCATTGATGTCTCTGCAGGCGATAAGATACCTCGTAAAGGTGGCCCCGGCATTACCAAGTCTGATTTGTTGATTATTAATAAGACTGACCTTGCACCAATGGTTGGTGCTTCGCTGGAAGTGATGGAACGCGATGCCAAAAAAATGCGTGGCGACAAACCTTTTGTCTTTAGCAATATGAAAACAGGCGATGGGCTAAATGAGATTATCGCCTTTATTAAAGAACATGGCATGCTTGCCTAAAGAGCAGATGAGCTTTTACCATTAAAACATAAAGAATAAGGAAAAACCGCATGACACAGTGTACAAAAGGTCTTCATATCAAAAGCTCTCGCTTTTCACAAGTGCTCTCAGCTCCTCATATCGTATCTGGTTCGGCTGTGATGATGACATCACTGATGCTACCGTCATTGGCACAAGCACACTCAGGTCATATTCACTCGACTACCGCGCAAGCGCCATCGTTTTTGGGTACGTTGCAAGCAGGACTGATGCATCCAGTAACTGGCCTTGATCATCTGTTTTTGGCAGTAGGCATGGGCATGTTGTTTTATGGTCTACAAAAGCAGCGCTTAGGCATGATGTCGTTGACGGCAGGGTTGTCATTAGGCGCGATATTGGGCACGGCTGGTGTGCTGATTGGCGGTATCGCGTTTGCTGCATCATCTGGGCTAATTGAAGTGGCAATATCACTGTCGGTAGTCGTATTGGCTATGGTCTTGATGAGCCAAAAAAGCAGACAAGAGGCATTCTCTGCTCAGACCCATACAGCGCACACGCCAAGTATTCAGCAGTTGTCATTGTTTGGCTTTGGTGGTCTGGCAGTGTTTCATGGCATGGCACACGCGATGGAAGTACCAGCGAATGTCGGTGTGAGCGGTCAGCTAGGATTTTATGCAGGGATGATGATTACGATGCTAGCGCTATATGCAGTTGGTACGCTGATTAGTCAACAGTTGCAGCAACGCTTTAGTGATAGCTTGTGGTTACAGCGCGGGCTAGTGCTGCTAGGATTGAGCGCCGTATTCGCACCTGTTTTGGTGTAAAACGTGCTTCATAGTACAAGTACGATGCTTGTTGCTGAACTTCCTTAGCTAGCGAACGCCATAAAAAATGCGCCCCCGATCAAAAGGTTGGGGGCGCATTTTAGTTTTGATAACCGACTACAGCATATCTAAAAAGACAGCCTGTCGTATCAATTACATTGCTTGCTGCTGCTGCTGCTGTTGCTGAGCGGCTAGCAAGTCTTGGTAGCTAACTTCTTTGTCAGTTACTTTACCTTGTTCGATCAAGTAATCTACTACTTGGTCTTCTAGTACTACAGACTCAATGTTAGCGCGCTGCTGCTTGTCATTGGTGTAGTACTCGATGACCTCGCTTGGATCTTCGTAGTTTTCAGCAGCTTCTTTGATGAAGGTTTCAACACGCTCTTGATCTACTTCTAAGCCTTTGGTATCGATAACACGGGCAACGATGATGCCAAGACGGGCAGCACGTAGCGCTTGCTCTTCAAATAGCTCATTTGGCAGCATGTCTTTATCGAAACTATCAGCATTTGCGCCGAACTGCTGAGAGAAACGTTGCATCATCATGTTGCGTTGACGCTCGATTTCTTGCTCTAGCATCGCGTTTGGTACGTCAAACTCGTTCTTTTCTAATAATGCGTCAAAAGTCGCTTGCTTAACTTGACTACGCGCAGCGTTTTTGATTTCGCGTTCCATGTTTTTGCGTACGTCTTCTTTCAATTTCTCTACGCCACCTTCTTTTACGCCGAATAGCTCAAGGAACTCTTCATTGATTTCAGGTAACTTAGATTTTTCAACCAATTTTACGTTGATTTTGAACTGAGCTTCTTTACCAGCTAAGTTCTCAGCTTGATAATCTTCTGGGAAAGTGACGTCGATGACTTTTTCTTCGCCAGCTTTCATGCCTTTGATACCCGCTTCAAAACCTGGGATCATCTGGTTGCTACCGATAACTAGTTTAAAGTCTTCAGCAGAGCCGCCTTCGAATTTTTCGCCGTCGATAGAGCCTTCAAAGTCAAAAGTCACTTGGTTGTCTTTCGCCGCCATGCCTTTTTTCTCAACGAATTCTTCACGTTGCTTTTGTAGGTTTTCGATCATGGTGTCAACGTCTTCTTCACTAACTTGTGCAGTGTGACGCTCAACTTCGATCTCATCGATACCTTGTACATCTACTTCTGGGAAGATTTCAACAGTGGCTTGATATACCAAGAAATCGTCTTCAAGTTTTACGTCGTCGATGTTAGGCATGCCAACAGCGCGGATGTCTTCAGATTTGATCGCTTCAAATACAGTATCACGGATGACATCGTTGATAACTTCTTGTTGAATGCCAGCACCGTACTGAGAGCGGATGTGTGACATAGGGACGTTACCTTTACGGAAACCGTCAATCTTGGCAGTTTTCGCAACTTGGCGAATACGGCCTTCAACTTTGTTTTGAATTTTTTCAACGGGCACTTTAACCGTTAGTTGGGTTTCTTTATTAGATAGCTTGTTGGTTGTGACTTGTAAATCTGTAGCCATGTTAATTACACCTTTAGGATTAAGTAGTACGTTTGATTAATGAAATAGTACTTAGGGTTAAATTGTAATAGACAGACCGCGCCTCAAATTACGGGCATGTACGACGGGCTGCCGTTGAAATAAATAGGGGATAACGATAGCGCACAACGTCAAATTCAGTGCCAGTAGCAATCGCCGCTGATACTAAAAGGTGAACCTGCTGAGGTTGTCCATGCTATCAAATATCGATAATAAACCGTTAATGCACCGCATAATAACGCTTTTTGGTGAATTATACAGCCAAATAACGGATTTCAACAAAATTTTAAAAGTAGAACAGTATAATCTATCTGTTTATTAAAGTAAAAATTATCTCTTTGATGGCATGTTTCCTTATGTTGCTTGCTATTTTATGGATTAATTTTATATAAAGAGTTAGCCATATTCATAGTCAATAAATAAGATAACGGATAAAAAACAGCGATAAGGTTGTAAGCGCATTATGAGCATTGAGCGCGCTTACGGATAGTTATGGATAGAACAGCTATAAAGTACTTATAAAGGCAGTTGTGCCAATAACTGCTGGATTGCCTGACCACGATGACTGATGCTGTTTTTATCAGCAGCGCTCAGACTCGCCGCACTGGATTGCAAATCAGGTAACCAAAACAATGGATCATAGCCAAAACCGCCGTCACCATGTGGAGTCTCCAAGATTTCGCCATGCCATAATCCTTGGGCGACAATCGGTAGCGGATCATCAGCATGACGCACCATTGCCAGTACGCAAACGAACATACCTTTGATCGGAGTATCTGGCTTCGCTGCGCGGATAGGCAGCAAGTCGGCGATGAGCTTGGCGTTATTTTTACTATCGTTGCCGTGCTCACCAGCATAGCGAGCAGAGTAGATACCTGGTGCGTTACCGAGTGCGGGTACACACAGTCCTGAATCATCAGCAATCGCAGGCAGTCCACTGATACGGCTCGCATGACGGGCTTTGATAATGGCGTTTTCTACAAAGCTTAAACCATCCTCGATGGCGTCTTCAATATCGAGCTGACATTGCGGGACAATCGTCACGTCCAAGTTCGCTTCGGCAAATAGCCGTTTAAATTCAGCCAATTTGCCTTTATTGTTACTGGCCAGTACCCATTGGTTGCCAGATGTCGGATGGGTAGCAATTAACGAGGTATCAGTGGTGCTCATAGAGTCAGTCCGTTATATGAAAATGATGAAAAATTATTATTCGAGTGAGCTTTATTTACTTTCTGTAGCGCTAATCGGTAAATTATTTGACGATTGAAGTAGTTATACTAATAATGATAACGCATGAGTTTGGAGTGCGTGCAATTCCTGCTTAATAAATAACCAATCGCTATGTAGATTGTACGGGCTATAACATTTGGTAACTGATATTATTGGTTGCTATTGCTATAATAGGAGACAAGCTACAGTGAATTATATCTTATGGCTTGTGAATATTAAGTTAATAAAAGTCTATAAAGTCAGAGACTTGGCTTTTTGACGAAGAATAATAGCAATAAGTAACCGACAGGTTGATTTTGGATTCATAATGATACGTGATATTGTATTGAGCAGTACTGTGTATCAAGCGATAAAGTTCATTTCAAACAATAAACTCAGCCAATTTAGTCCGCTATTTTATAGTGTTTTTTGCGGTGTAAAAATAGCGTAAAATTCAGCTTCTATAAGCAAGTTTTTATAAACTAACGGCTAAACAGCAAGGATAAAATAATTATGTCAAACATTACTTTACCAGACCTACCATATGCAAAAGACGCACTAGAGCCACATATCAGTGCCGAAACGCTAGAGTATCATCATGACAAGCATCATGCTGCTTATGTAAACAAGCTAAAAGACATGTTGCCAGGTTCTGGTCTAGAAGATAAAACATTGCCAGAAATCATCGTAGCGACTGCTAAAGATGACAGCAAGCAAGGTATGTTCAACCAAGCAGCTCAAGTATGGAACCACACGTTCTACTGGAACTGCATGACGCCAACGAACGGCGGCGGCGAACCTACTGGCGATCTAAAAGCAAAAATCGAAGAAGATTTCGGTAGCTACGACAAGTTCCGTGAAGAGTTCAAAAACGCAGCATTGACTCAGTTTGGTTCAGGTTGGGCATGGCTAGTTGCTGATAAAGTCGGTGGCAAATTGTCAATCGCCAAAACTGCTAACGCTGACACCCCACTTGCACATGACCAAGTAGCTGTATTGACTTGTGACGTATGGGAACACGCGTACTATGTAGATTACCGTAACCGTCGTCCTGACTATGTTGACACGTTCCTAGACAAGCTAGTGAACTGGGACTACGCAAACGCAAAATATAAAGGTCAAGATGCTGGCGTTGAAGAGTAATCTTTAACGACTAAGTATTTGATTAATAAAAAAGGACGCCGCGAGGTGTCCTTTTTTTG